>SIRW01000101.1 GCA_004366205.1 Actinomycetota bacterium
GGTCGACCGCGGTGGGCTGCACGTCGCCCTGTTCCACGGGTCGGCCCGCTCGGGGCTCCCCTTCCAGGAGGACGGCAAGGAGCCGCACGCCCCGTTCGACGCCGACCGCATCGCTGCCAGCGGGCTCCACCATGCGCTGGTGGGCCACTTCCACGCTCCGGTCGACGGACCGGCCCACACGTACCCCGGCAACCCCGAACCGCTCACGTTCGGCGAGCGCGACACCGGAACCCCCCGGGGCGCCGTCGTCGTCGAGATCGACGAGCGCGGTGGGGTCACGCGCACGCGCCACCCCGTCGCCCGCACGGTGCTCCACGACCTCACCGTCGACCTCACCGGGGTCGCCACCCGCGACGAGGTGCGCGAGCGGGTGGCCGGCACCCTCAGCGGCGTCGAGGGCATCGCCCGGGTGACGCTCGAAGGCGAGGTCCCCCCCGACGTCGACGTCCACCTGGCCGACCTCGATGGCGTGGCGCCGCACCTCGAGGCCCTGGTGCCCCGCATCGGGCGGATCACCGTGAGCTACGACATCGACGCCATCCGGGAACGGATCGACACCGTCCGCGGCCGCTTCGTCCAGGACGTGCTCGACGCCGACCTCGACGACGACCTGCGCCGGCGGGTGCTCGTCACCGGCCTGCGGGCCCTCGACGGCCGCACCGACCTGGAGGTGGCGTGATGCACATCCGGCGGGTCCAGGCCTTCGCCTTCGGCGCCCTCCGCGACGCCGAGCTGCACCTGGCGCCCGGGCTCACGGTCGTCAGCGGCCCGAACGAGTCGGGCAAGTCCACCTGGCACGCCGCGGTCTACGCCGCCCTGTGCGGCATGCGCCGGGCCCGG
Organism: Actinomycetota bacterium; assembly: GCA_004366205.1. Lineage (GTDB taxonomy): Bacteria > Actinomycetota > Acidimicrobiia > Acidimicrobiales > CADCSY01 > SIRW01. The sequence continues at coordinate 841 of SIRW01000101.1, forward strand.
GGCGGCCTGCCGCGTGCCGACCGCGACTTCGCCGACCGCCACCGGCCCTGGGACGGCGAGCGGTGGGAGGTGGGGTGCGAGGTCGTGCTCGCCGACGGACGGGTCGTCGAGCTGCGCCACGACCTGGCCGGACGGGTGGCGTGCCGGGCGATCGACCTGGCGACGGGTCAGGACGTCTCCGACGTCATCGTCCACGACGGGGCCCCTGACGGCTCCCGTTGGCTCGGGCTCGACCGGCGGGCGTTCGCCGCCGTGGCGTGCGTGCGCCAGGCCGAGATCCTGGCCGTCACGGGCGACGCCGGCGCCCTGCGCGAGCACCTGCAGCGGGCAGCGGCCACGGCCGGCACCGACGAGACGGCCGCCGCCGCGCTCGGGGCGCTGGCGGAGTTCCGCAGCGAGCACGTGGGTAGCGAGCGGGCGCCCACCCGGCCGCTCGCCCGGGCGCGCGCCCGGGCACAGCAGGCCGAGCGTGCCCACGCCGAGGCCCGGCGACGCCACGAGGGCTGGCTCGAAGCCGCCGCCACCGTCGAGCGCCTCGAAGCCCTCGCCGCCGAGGCCGAGGCGCGCCTGCACACCGCCGAGGCAACCGCCGCCCGGGCCGAGCTCGAGCGCCTCGAGGCCCGCGTCGAGCAGGCCCGGGCGCTGGCCGAGCGCCACCCTGAACCGCCCGCCGACGACCGCGAGCCGCTGCTCGAGCAGGCGGCGGACGCGGTGCGCGCCTGGCGGCAGCGGCCCGAGCCGGTGGCGCTCGACGGCGAGACCGCCGCCGAGCTCGCGGCTCGCCTCGAGGCCCTGCCGGCCGAGCCCGACGGCGACACCACCCCCGCTCCCGAGGTGCTCGCCGCCGCCCGAGCGCTCGAGGAGGCTGTCAGCAGGGCCGGGCTGCACGACGAGAACCGCCCCGCCGGCAGGGTCGCCGCCGGCGTCGCCGGCGACCTCACCGAGAGCGACCTCATCGATCTGGCGCGCGCCATCGACGCTGCCGTCCCGGCCGCCGACGGCCGGCTGCACGACGAGGTGGCCGCGGCTCGAGCGGCGCGCGATCAGGTGCGGGCCACGCGCCGTCGCCCGTACACCCGGCGGGCGCTCGCCGTGCTCCTCGCCGGTGCCGTCACCGGCGGCGCGCTGGGAGCGGCCGGCGGGGCCGCGGGCCGGCCCGCCGTGTGGGGCGCGGGCGTCGCGACGGCGCTGGTCGCCGCCCTGGTCGCCCTCGTCCTCGCCCGCCGCACCGCCGGTCCCGATCCTCTGGAGTCGGAGCGTGCCGAGTCGCGACTGCGCGACGCCGAGGCCCGCCTCGCCGTCGCCGAGCAGGTCCGGGAGACCGCCGAGCGTCAGCGGGAAGCCGCCGCCACCAGGGCGGCCGAGCGGGGTCTGCCCACCGACCCGGCAGCCCTGCGGCGGCTGGCCGAAGAGCTCCGCCGGGCCGAGGCGGCCGAGCGCGACCGGCGGAGGTGGCAGGAGCGGCACGAGGAGCTGGCTCGGGCCGTCGCCGGCGCCGCAGCTGATCTGGCCGCAGCGCTGGAAGCCCGCGGGATCTCCACCCTGGCGCCCGTCGACCCTGCTGGTGGCGACGCTGGCGCCGAGCGTGCCGAGGGTGTCGAGCCGGCGGTGCTGCTCGGTGCCGTGGACGCCTACCGCGACGCCTGCCGGCAGCGCGCCGCCCAGGCGACCGAAGCGGCCCAGCGGCCCGCCCTGGTCCAGGCGATCGAGGCCCGCCGGCGCCTCGAGGCCGAAGCGGCCACGGCGAACCGCCGGCGGAGCGAGGCGGCTGATTCCCTGCGCGACGCGGCGATCGCCGCCGGCCTGGCCGGCGTCCCCCCCGTTCCCGGCGACGGCAGCCTCGACGCCTGCGGCGACCCCGACGCCTTCGCCGACCGGCTCGAGGCCTGGGTGGAGCGCCGTCGCGCCGAGCTCGCCGCGCGCCGCCAGGAGTGGACCGAGCTGCAGGCGCTCCTCGGTGGCGCCCCGCTCTCGGACCTCGAGGCCACGCTCGCGGCCCGCCGGGCCCGGGTGACCGAGCTGGAGGCGCGCCTGGGTGGCCGCTGCGCCCCGAGCCCCGAGCGCGGTGCCCCCGAGGTCCGGGACCCCGGGGCCCGCCCTGGGGATCTGGGGCGCGCGGGCGGCGACGGCGATCCCGAGGCCCTGCTCGCCGAGCTGCGGAGCGCAGCCGCTGAGGCCAAGCAGCGGGCGGTCGCCGCCCGGGCCGAGCTCCAGCGTGACGGCGAGCAGCTCCCATCCGTGGCGGCCGCCGAGGAGGAGCTCGCCGCCGCCCGGGCCGAGCTCGAGCGGGTCGAGCATCTCGATCGGGTGCTGGCCTGCACCGAGGAGCTGCTGCAGGCCGCCCAGGAGCGGGTGCACCGCGACATCGCCCCGGTGGTCGGCCGCAAGGTGCAGGAGCGGCTCGCCCGCGTCACCGGCGGGCGATACACCGAGGTCACGGTCGACCCGCAGGACCTGGCCGTCAAGGTGCGCGACCCCGACGGCCACCTGCGGGAAGCCGGCCGGCTGTCCCACGGCACGGCCGAGCAGGTGTACCTGCTGCTGCGCGTCGCCATGGCCGAGATCCTCACCGGCGACGGGTCACGCTGCCCGTTGCTGCTCGACGACGTCACCGTGCAGTCCGACCCCGAGCGCACGGTCGCCGTGCTCGACGTGCTCCACGACGTCAGCATCGAGCACCAGGTCGTGCTGTTCACCCAGGAGCACGACGTCGTGCGCTGGGCCGCCGACCACCTCGGGTCGCGCGACGCCCTCGTCGAGCTGGCGCCCTCGGGCACCGGCCGGCCCGTCGCCCGCCTGGTCGGCGGCCGCCAGCCCGCCGCCTGACAGGGGCTGCCAGCCGGGGTCCTACGATGTCGCCCATGTCCGGGAGGCTGGGGCTCCTGCGGTCGTGGTGGTGGCTGGCCGTCCCGGGGTTGGTCGCCGTGGTCGCGGTGGTCGTGGCTGTCGCAGACGACGGACCCGATGCCCCAGCGGTGCCCGACCTGCCCGATCCCTTCGTGCTCCTGGGGCCGGACGGTCGGTACCACGCCTACGCCACCAACGACCACGACACCGTCGCCAACGTCCAGTACCTGCGGTCTCACGACGGCGAGGTGTGGCGGTGGGAGGGCGATGCGCTACCGGAGCTCCCCGAGTGGGCCTCGCCGGGCATGACGTGGTCGCCGTCGGTGCTGGAGCGTGGCGGGTCGTTCGTCCTGTACTACAGCGCCGTGCACGCCTTCACCGGCCTGCACTGCATCGGGCGGGCGGTGGCGGCGGAGCCCGCCGGTCCGTTCCACGACGGCTTCGGCGAGCCGCTCGTCTGCCAGGACGACCAGCGCGGTGTCATCGACCCGAGCCCGATCGTCGGCGACGACGGCCGGCCGTACCTCCTCTGGAAGACCGAGGGCCGCTTCGGCGGCGTGGACGTCGACCCGCCCGGCGAGGGCGAGCTTCCCATGCGCATCTGGGCGCAGCCCCTCGATGACGACGGCGTGCAGCTCATAGGCGACCGGGTGGTGCTGATCGATGCCGACCAGCCCTGGGAGGGCGGCATCGTCGAGGGTCCCTCCATGGTATCGACGGAGGGGCACGGCTACGTGCTCTTCTACTCGGGGAACCTGTGGTCCACCCCCGACTACGCCATCGGCTGGGCCCGCTGCGCCACGCCGCTCGGGCCGTGCGAGAAGCCGGCGAGCGGTCCGCTGCTCGCCTCACGAGGTCGCAAGCTCGGGCCCGGCAACAACGAGGTCTTCATCGCCCGGGACGGCTCGCTCCACATCGTGTACCACGCCTGGTACGGCGACGTCGGCTATCCCGACCACGTCCGGGCGATGCACGTCGCCCGCCTCGAGCTGCGTGCCGGCGAGCCCGTGCTTCGCGATGTCACCGAGCAGCCCGTGCGGGTCGAGGGCGCACCGGCAGCCTAACCCGGCGCACCGCGCCGGCGGTGTGGCTCAACCGACGCGGGCGAGCTGGCCGCCGTCGACCGGCAGCAACACCCCGGTGACGAAGGCCGCCTCGTCCGACGCCAGGTAGAGGGCGGCGTGGGCGACGTCCCACGCCGTGCCCTGGTGGCCCATGGGAACCAGCTGGGCCCGGGCGTCCGCCACGGCCTCCCGCGCCTGACCGGTGGCGCGGGCCATGGCGTCGACGGCCATGGGCGTGTCCATCAGCCCGGGGAGCACGGCGTTGACGCGGATGCCGTGGCGAGCGTTGGTGATCGCCAGGGTGTGGGTCAGCGCGTTCACCGCGGCCTTCGACACCTTGTAGGCGGTGAGGTTCCCCGCGGCCGCCAGTGACGCCACCGACGAGATGTTGACGATCGCCCCGCCGCCCTGCTCGCGCATGATCGGCACCACGTGCTTGCACGTCAGCCACATCGCCTTGGCGTTGACGTCGAGGATGCGGTCCCAGACCTCCTCCTCGAGGCGGTGGGGCGCGGCGTCGCCGGCGCCGATGCCCACGTTGTTGTGCAGCACGTCGACGTGGCCCAACGTCTCCTGGGCCGAGGACGCCAGCGTGCGGCACGCGTCCTCGGTGGCGATGTCGAGCACCATGACCTCGGCATCCCCGCCCTGCTCGGCCACCAACCGGGCGGTCTCCCGGACCGATGGCTCGTCGCGGTCGACCAGCAGCACCCGGGCGCCCTCGCGGGCGAACACCAGCGCCGTCGCCCGTCCGTTGCCGATGGTCTCGCCCTCGGTCTGGCCCGCCCCGACGATCACGGCGGTCTTGTTCGCGAGTCTCCCGTCGCTCATGCCCGCGATCATGGCCGGTGCCGCCGGGCCGTGGGCGGTAGCGTCGGTCCATGCCCCCGGCCGACCAGCTCGCGCACGTCACGGGTGCGCTGGTGCTCGGCGCCATCGGCGCGGTGCTGGCGTTCGCCGTCGACGTCGAGGTCGACTGGATCGACGTCAACGTGGCCGGGATGATCATCCTGATCGTCGGCTGCATCTACCTGCTCTTCGCCCTGTTGCTCGCCTTCGACGTCCTGCCCCGCCGGGGCCCCCGCCGCTGAGCGGGCGGCACCGTCGTCCCGACCAGCGCGCCTCGGCGCTCAGACACGAAGAACGAGCTGGCCTCGGCGGTGTCGACCAGGTCGGCCTCGGCGACCTCGAAGTCCTCGGCTCGGCCCCCGGTGCGGGCCCGGGCGAGCTGGTCGACGTGCGCGGTGCCGATGCGTCCGCCCAGCCACGCCGCCGCCGTCGCGGGCATCGCCCGCATCGCCCGGCCGAGGCGCAGAAAGCGGCGGGCCTCGCCTTCAGGACAGCGGGTCCGGCAGGCCAGCCACCCGCCGTGGTGCGGGACCCGTCGACCCGGTGCAGACAGCGAGCATGGAGCTGGCGGCCAGCGTGGCCGTGACCGCCTCGAGCTGGGCCCGGGCCCGCACCAGCGCCACCAGCGCCGCGCCCAGCTCCCCGTCACCCAACCCGTCGGGATCCAGCGCCGCGACCGCCTCGACCCTCGGCCACCAACCCTTCGAACATAGAACGGGAGCACACCAAACACCTGTTTCGCCACCAGGCCCGATCCGGTCGTGCTGGCTGGGCTGGCAGGCCCCCGGGGAGGGGGACTGCGTCGGCGCTGCGGCGATCCCCGGGGACCCATCGGTACTACGGCACCAAGCGGTGCCGGGATGCTTCATCCAAGGCGGCGGGACGCCCCGTAGTCGGAGGTGAACAGCACCACATCGGAAGGAAGGAACCCCATGACACGACACCTCCGCTTGCTCGTGGCCGTGCTGGCCGTGCTCTCGCTGGTCGCGGCGGCGTGCGCGGCCGACGACGATCCGGCCGTGGCCCCCGAGACGCCCGCTGACCCGGACGCCGAGCCGGCCGGTGTCGAGGCCGCTGCCGCCTCGCTGCGGGCCGACCTCACCCACCTGCTCAACGAGCACGTCTACATGGCCGGCGTGGCCATCACCACCGCGCTCGCTGCGGGACCCGACTCACCCGAGGCCGGCGCGGCCATCGCCGCCCTGGACGGCAACTCCCAGGCCCTGGCCGATGCCGTGGGTTCGATCTACGGCGCCGAGGGCGGCGAGCAGTTCCTGGCCCTGTGGCGTGAGCACATCGACATGTTCGTGGACTACACGCTTGCCCGGGCCGGTGGCGACGAGGCCGGCCAGCAGGCCGCCCTTGACGACCTCGACCGCTACCGCAGCGAGTTTGGCGCGTTCCTCGAGTCGGCCACCGAGGGCAACCTGCCCGCCGATGCAGTCGCCGAGGAGCTCGTTCCTCACGTCGACACGGTGATCGCCACCATCGACGCAGCCGTGGACGGCTCGCCCGAGGTGTTCGACCGCCTGCGGGATGCCGCGAGCCACATGCCCCACACCGCCCGGGTGCTCGCCGGCGGCATCGCCGCGCAGTTCCCCGACCGGTTCCCCGGTGACGTGGAAGCCCCGGCGTCAGAGCTGCGGGCGGGGCTCACCCACCTCCTCGGCGAGCACGTGTACATGGCCGGGGTGGCGCTCAGCACCGCGGTGGGCGCCGGGCTGGACGCGCCCGAGACGGCGGCCGCCGTAGAGGCGCTCGACGCCAACTCGCAGGCCCTGGCCGATGCCGTGGGTTCGATCTACGGCGCCGAGGGCGGCGAGCAGTTCCTGGCCCTGTGGCGTGAGCACATCGACATGTTCGTGGACTACACGCTTGCCCGGGCTGGTGGCGACGAGGCCGGCCAGCAGGCCGCCCTTGACGACCTCGACCGCTACCGCAGCGAGTTCGGCGCGTTCCTCGAGTCGGCCACCGAGGGCAACCTGCCCGCCGATGCTGTCGCCGAGGAGCTCGTACCTCACGTGGACACCGTGCGGGCCGCCATCGACGCCCTGGTGGATGGCGATGCCGCGGTGTTCGACCGCCTGCGGGATGCCGGCGGGCACATGCCTCACACCGCTCGGGTGCTCGCCGGCGGCATCGTCGCGCAGTTCCCCGACCGGTTCTGAGCCGGTGCCCTCAGCGGCAACCGCTGCGGCCGGCGCGGCGTCGAGGTCCCCGAGTGCTCCCCCCGGGGGCCTCGGCCCGCGCCGGGTATGGGCTGCCGGACTCGTGCTGGCCGGCGCCCTCCTCCTGGGTTCCTGTGCAGGCGAGAGCGGTGACGCTGGCGGCACCGCGGAGGTCGTGATCCGGTCGTTCCGGTTCCAGCCAGATCCCCTCGTCGTTCCCGCTGGCACCGCAGTGACGTTCATCAACGAGGACGCAACCGTCCACACGGTCACCGCTGGGACGCGCGATGCACCAACCGGTGCGTTCGACCACGAGCTCGCGCAGGGCGAGTCGGTCACGATCACCTTCGCGGAGGCCGGAGACGTCGACTACTTCTGCACCCTCCATGCGGGACCCGGCATGGAGGCGACGATCGTGGTCGAGTAGGCCGCCGGCGGGCCCGGGTGGTGGGGTCCCGGGCCCGCCGCGCGCATCATCTGCACACGGCGTCGATCCGTACTGATCGCGTGAGCTTCGACCTCGGTACCTACACGCGACGGGTCCGGCCCGTGGAGGTGGCTGGCCTGGACTTTGCAGCGTTCGAGCGCCAGCCGCTCGCCGAAGCCGACCTCCGCTGCATCCGGTACATGCACGACGTCGAGTTCCACACGTCGTGCTACCTGCGGGATCTGCTCAACACCTCTGCGCATGCCGACCCGGAGGTCTCGACTTTTCTCACGATGTGGAACTACGAAGAGCACTGGCACGGCGAGGCCCTGGCATCGGTGCTCGCCGCCCATGGCGAGCAGGGGGGCGAGATGCGGATCACCGCCATGCGCGACCGGTTGCGCCGCCGGATGCGCACGAGCCCTCTGATGTGGATGGGGATCTCGGCCGCCACCCGCCACTTCCTAGCGATCCACATGACGGTGGGCGCCATCAACGAGTGGACCACGCAAGCCGGCTACGCTCGACTCGCGGCGCGGGCAGGGCATCCCGTGCTCAGCGAGCTCTTGCGCCGCATCATGCGGCAGGAGGGCCTTCACATCGACTTCTACCGCTCGCGGGCGAGCGCCCTGCTCGATCGCAGCCCGAAAGCCCAGCGCGCCACGCGCCTGGTGTTGCGGTACGTGTGGCGGCCTGTCGGTGCCGGGGTGATGCCCACGAGCGAGGTGCGCCATGTGGTCGGGCACTTGTTCGCGGACGCCGAGGGGCGCGCGGTCGCTGCCCGGATCGACCGGCGGATCGATCGGCTGCCGGGGCTTGCCGGCCTCGGCCTCATGCGCCGTACGGTCCGCCGGTACGGCCCGCTCCCTGCCAGTACCGTGCTGTCATGACCACAGCCGGTGCCGTGCCCGCCGGGATCCTGCGGTCATCCGGGGGACGTGCCGGTGCCGTACTGCGGGTGTGATGGGCCGCCGTGACGACGTCACCGAGCTGGGTGACGCCGCGCTCGTCGTCGCCATCGGCCGCTACCGCCAGGACGCGTTGGCCGAGGCCTACCGGCGCCACGGTGGGGCGGTGTTCGGGCTGGCGCGCCGGCTGCTGGGCGATCCGCACCGCGCCGAGGAGGTCACCCAGGAGGTGTTCCTGCGCTTGTGGGACCGGCCCGACCGCTACGACGCCGAGCGCGGGTCGCTGCGCTCGTTCCTGCTCGTCACCTGCCACGGCCGAGCCGTCGACCTGCTGCGGGCTGACGGCTCCCGCCGCGAGCGGGAGGATCGCACCGCCCAGCAGGCTGCCGGTGAGCCCTACGACCTGGAGCGGGAGGTGTGGGACATGGCCCTCGCCGACAGTGTCCGCGACGCGCTGGGCGAGCTGCCCGAGCCCGAGCGACGGGCCATCGAGCTCGCCTACTACGGCGGGCGCACCTACCGCGAGGTGGCCGAGCTGCTCGACGCGCCGGAGGGGACGGTGAAGAGCCGGATCCGTTCGGGGCTGCGGCGCATGCGCGCCGTGCTCGCGGAGAGCGGGATCGGGGAGGCCCGGTGAGCGCCGGTCGCGACCACCGCGAGCTGAGCGAGCTCCTTGGCGCCTGGGCCCTCGACGCCGTCGAAGATGCTGAGCGGGCCGAGATCGAGGCGCACCTCGCCACCTGCGCCCGGTGCCGGGCCGAGGCCGAGGAGCACCTGGCGGTGGCGGCCGCGCTCGGGAACACCGCCGCCCAGCCCCCGGCGGGCCTGTGGGAGCGGATCGCCGCTTCGCTCGACGACACGCCGCCGCCGCTCGCCCTGGAGCCTCGACACCGGCGCCTGCCCCGCCGGTTGGTGGTGGGCCTGGCGGCTGCGGCCGTGGTGCTCTTCGCCGGCCTGGGCTACCTGCTTGTGGATCAGCAGCGTCAGATCGACCGGCTCCAGGCGGCCCTGCTCGACGATGCGCTCGCCCGGGCCGCCAGCGTGGCCCTGGCCGACCCCGACTCGCGCCGGGCCGTGCTGCGCTCCGAGGACGGCACCGTGCAGGTGCCGGTGGTGATCGACGCCACCGGCACGGGCTACCTGCTCGCCGACCGGCTGCCGCCGCTGCCCGAAGGCCGGACCTACCAGCTCTGGGGCGTCAGCGCCGACACGGTGGTGTCCCTCGGCGTGCTCGGTCCCGAGCCCCGGCTCGTCGCTTTCCGCGCCACCATCGCCATCGACGCGCTGGCCCTGACCGACGAGGCCGCGCCCGGGGTCGCCGTCTCGGAGCAACCGCCGCTGGCCGTCGCCGAGCTGCCGGTCTGAGGCTCCCTGACCGCCGGGGTGAGGGTCGAGGCGCTCCCTACCTCCGCTCGAGCGCCGACCGGTCCCAGCCGCCGGTCCGGGCCGCCGCCTCGTAGGTGCTCTGGAGGAACTCGAGCAGGGTGGCCTCGGGGTCATCCGCGGTGCGCACCGACTCGTAGGGGAGCACGAACTCGCCGATGTCGTCCTCCCAGCGGGCGTCCGCCGGCGCGACGGGCTGGCCGCGGAAGCCCGGCGGCTCCGGGTAGGCGTAGGAGTAGAAGATGCCCTCCTCGCCCGGTGGGCCCGGCCAGTAGCCGGCGCTGCTGACCTCGTGGGAGTAGGCCTCCCACATGACGTGGGGACCGCAGTTCGGCACGCCGCCGGGGTGCGGCGGTGCGGGACGCCCGGAGAACCGGGTGGTGGCCAGGTCGAGCGCGCCCCAGAACAGGTGCACGGGGCTGGTCTTGCCCACGAAGGCGCTGCGGAAGCGCTTGAACACCGGCTCCACGGCGACGAGGACACGCCAGAACCGGTGGACCGCGTCCGGGTCGTAGCTGGCGTGCTCGTGGTCCTCGTCGAACGGGATGGCACCGGGGATCTCGACGGGCATGGACCAGAAGGCGGTGGGGACGTCGAGGTCGGCGAGCATGGCGAGCACCGCGGCGTGGAACGACGCCACGGATGGTTCCCTCGTGAGATCGAGGGTTCGCCCGGTCGCCTGGACCGTCGTGATCACCAGCTCGTGGTCGTGGATGTCGAAGTCGATCTGGAAATCGGGGCCGCTCGGATGCGGCATCAGCGCCGTCGTGAGGCCCCGCGCGGTGAGGTAGAGGGGCGTGTTCCACCAGTGGTTCCAGAGCGGCTCGTTCACCATGCGGACCTTGCCCACCACCTGCGTGTACAGGTGCAGGGTGTCGCGCGTGCTGATCCACTCGTCGACCACGAGCCGCGGCCAGCGGTCGGTCATCCCAACTCCCTCATCCTCGCCGGCACCCTACGTCCACAGGCAGAAGGGGTGGCCGGCGGGGTCGAGCATGATCCGGAGGCGGGACCGGTCGCGGTCGGGCGGCTGGGGCGCCGCCTCCTCGGCACCGCACTCGATCGCCCAGGCCACCCCTGCCTCCAGGTCCTCCACCCACCAGTCGAGGTGCCATTGCATGGTCGGCTCGCCCGGCGCCCCGGGCCACACGGGGCGGCGGTAGTGCTCCTGCCACTGCACCTCGATCTTGTGGCCGGGCGCGCGGTCAGCCGGGCGCAGCCGGCCCCACCCCCATCCCGCCGGACGGTCGTCGCGAGGGCCGACGAGCTCCTCCACCTCCCAGCCGAGGAAGCGCTCGTAGAACCGGACCAGGGCCGGGACGTCGGGTGCCTCGACGCACGGACCGGAGAACCGCATCAAAGGTCGGTCCACGGCGTGCGCCTCACACCTGGCCGAGCGGGGGGAGGCCGTCGTCGGGCTGGACGCCGAGGCTGTTGAGCGTGCCGGCCAGCAGGGTGTAGTGGCCCGCCAGCATGGTGAGCTCGATGAGCTGCTGCTCGTCGTAGGACTCGGCGAGCGTCGCCCACGTGGCGTCGCTGATGCAGTGGTCGTCGTGGAGCTCGTCGACGGCGCGGATGAGGGCGGCCTCGTGGTCGGACCAGCCGGCGTCGGAGCCCTCGGCCACGCGCCGGATCTCGTCGTCGTCGAGCTTGGCGGCCCGGGCGATGCTGACGTGCTGGCCCCACTCGTAGGCCGAGCCGCAGCGGTAGGCGACCCGCAGGATCACGATCTCGCGGTCGCGGGCGGGGATGCGCCCGGCCATGAGGAGCTTGCCGCTGAACGGCAGCCAGCGGCGGAACAGACCGGGGTTGCGGACGAGCGTGGTGAAGATGTTGAACGCCGCGTTGAGGCCGACCATCTCGAGCAGCTCGCGCTGCTCGTCGGTGCGGTCGGCCTCGGTCGTGGGTGGGATGCGCGGTGCGGTCGGCCGGTCGCTCATGGGCGCATCTTGTCAGGTGGTCAGAAGAGCTTGTCCAGCGCGTCCTGCTCCATCGAGCGCCAGCGCTCGACGTGCTCGCGGGCCTCGGCGATGTCGTCGCCGTCGAGGTGGTGCCGGGCGTCGGGTGTGATCCGGAACAGGTCGAGCGGGCCGCCGACGCTGAGCGCCGTCTGGCTGAGCGCGTCGAGGACCCGGACGGCGGTGACGACGCCGTAGTCCACCGGTCGCTCGGTCATGTTGAAGTGGGCGAGCAGGACGCCCGCCTGCTGGGCCATGGGGGCTCCGCTGCCGATGGCGTGGAAGCCGATGTCTTCGTAGTGGCCGACCATGGCGTGCGGGTTGACCTCGATGATCCAGGGCTGCTCACCCGAGTAGCCGGCCGCGAGCAGGAAGGCCGAGGGCGACCCCATGCTCTCCTCGCCCGGGACCTCCTCGATGAAGTGCTCGTAGTGGTGCCGCAGCACGGGGAGCACCGCCTGCTGCAGCGCCCGGCCGACGTCATCGGCCTCGAGGATCGACGCCGCCGACGCCGAGAACTTCCGCTCGAGGTCGAGCTGCACCGACCGCGCCCCGCTGCCGCCCCACGCGGCACGCTCGCCCAGGGGGTGGAGCTTGCGGGCCGGGTAGGACATGCCCTGGTGCTTCTCGGTCACCTGTGTGTCGGCCCCCATCACGAGGCCGTCGGCACACTTGATGGCGAGGACGACGGTCACGGCCCCAACCCTTCCCACCCTCGGCGCTCGCCATCCCCCCCGACTTGACCCTTCGGTCAAGTTTCCGCGAGCGTAGAGGAGAAGGCCGAGCGCGACGCTCGCGCGCATCGCATCTGGAGGAGTGCCGTGACCGACACCGCCACCGACGTGTTCACCGAGCTGTCGACCTGGTTGGAGAAGAACTGGGACCCCGACCTGCAGGTCGGGGAGTGGTGGGAGCGGCTGGGCCTGGCCGGTTGGGCGGCGCCGAGCCTGCCCGAAGGGGCGTACGGCAAGGGCCTCGGACGCGCCGACAGCGTGCGCGTGCAGAACATGATCGCCGAGTTCGGCGCCCTCGCGGCGCCCGGTGGCCTCGGGCTGCTGCTCGCCGCTCCCACGATCGCCACGCACGGCACCCAGGAGCAGATCGACCGCTACGTCCGGGACATCGTCACCGGCCAGAAGGCGTGGTGCCAGCTGTTCAGCGAGCCCGGCGCCGGCTCCGACCTGGCCGGTCTCCAGACCCGGGCGGTCAAGGACGGCGACCAGTGGATCGTGAACGGTCAGAAGGTCTGGACCTCGGGCGGCCACGTGGCCGATCTGGGGATGCTCATCGCCCGGACCAACCCCGAGGCGCCCAAGCACCAGGGCATCACCTACTTCGCGTTCGACATGCACCAGGACGGGGTCGACGTGCGCCCGCTCAAGGAGATGACGGGGCGGGCGATGTTCAACGAGGTCTTCATCACCGACGCCGTCACCACCGACGACGCCATCATCGGCGGCCTCAACAACGGCTGGGCCGTGGCCAACACCACGCTCGCCTTCGAGCGGGCCGGCCTCGGTGCCGGTGGGGGCTCGGCGGCGGCGGGCGCGGCCACGCCGGGCACGGTCGCGGGCGACCTCGACAAGCGGGCGGGCGACTTCGTCAGCGGCGGTCGCCGCCGCGGCGGTGGCGGTGGCGGGCCGGCCTCGATGTTCGCCGCGGCGGGCGGCATGCTCAACGAGCTGGCCAAGGCCAACGGCAAGATCGCAGACCCGGTCGTGCGCCAGGACCTCATGCGGCTGCACACCCTGAACGAGATCGCCCGCTTCTCCAACCTGCGGTCCCGGGCGCTCAAGGCCGCGGGCCAGGACGACATCCCCGGCGCGGGCAACATCGCCAAGCTGGCGATGAGCGACATCCTCCGGCTCACGCGGGACCTCGGCCTGCGGATCCTCGGCCCGCTCGGCACGCTTCATGCGTACGACCCCGAGGAGCGCGAGAAGCTCAACGCCGCCACCGGCAACCCGTTCATCGGCATGGTCACCGAGCTGGCGCTGTTCTCGCCCGGGCCCGCCATCTACGGCGGCACCGACCAGATCCAGCGCAACATCATCGGCGAGCGCGTCCTGGGCCTGCCCAAGGAGCCCAACAAGGACCGCGAGCTGGCGTTCAAGGACCTGCCCAAGAACGCCTGACCGGCGCTCAGGCCCCGGCCGTCTCGCTCAGCCACGCCGCGAAGCAGCGCACGCCCTCGCCGGTGCGCGCCGACAGGAGCTGGTGGGGCACATCGGGGTGCACGGCGTCGAGGTTGTCGAGGAACAGGTCGAGGTCGAAGTCGAGGTGGGGCAGCAGGTCCATCTTGTTGACCACGACGAGGTCGCACGTGCGGAACATCAGCGGGTACTTGAGCGGCTTCTCCTCGCCCTCTGTGACCGAGAACACCATGGCCCGGCGGTGCTCGCCGATGGTGAACTCCGCCGGGCAGACGAGGTTGCCGACGTTCTCGACGACCAGCAGGTCGAGGTCGGCGAGCGGCAGGTCGACCAGGCCCGAGCGCACCATGGCGGCGTCGAGGTGGCACTCGCCGGCGAAGGTCACGTCGGTGTTGACGAGGCTGACGGGCACGTCCAGGGCACGCATGCGGTCGGCGTCGAGGCTGCTCTGCACGTCACCCTCGAGGACCCCCACCCGCACGCCGGCGAGCATCGGCAGGGCGCGCTCGAGCAGGCTCGTCTTGCCGGCTCCGGGCGCGCTCATGAGGTTCACCACCCGCACCCCGGCTTCGTCGAAGTCGGCCCGGTTCTGCTTGGCCGTGGCGTCGTTGTGCTCCAGCACATGGCGGTGCACGTTCACGACCTCGTCCACTGCGCCTCCTCTGCGGGTTCCGGACATGCGGCCACCGGGCCGCCGACGACCAGGCTGTGCACCTCGAGCTCGTCGCCGGTGAGCACCGTGGCGCCACCGGCCCCACACTCGGGGCAGCGGAACGCCGGTCCGCCCGGGCGCCACTCGTGGGTGCACGCTCCGCAGCGCAGGCGAGCGGCGACCAGCTCCTGCTCGAGCCGGGCCCCCTCGCAGGCGGTCCCGCGGGTGACCAGCCCGAAGTAGAGCTCGAGCGAGTCGGGCACCACCTGGCGGAGCTCGCCCACGCGGAGGCGCACCAGCGTGACGCGGCGGCCGCCGGCGTGGCGGACCACCGTGTCGAGCACGGCGGCGGCGACCGAGAGCTCGTGCACCTACGGTCCTCCCGTGCGGGCACCCGCGCGCAGCGCCGACACGGTCTCGAGGACCAGCTCGACGGCGCGGTCGGCGGCGGCATCGACCTCGGCCGACAGGCCGATGCCCACGTCCCCGACCGACGTGGGCTCGCACGCCACCACGACGACGGCGCCGGGCCACCCGCTGATCGCCTTCACGAACCGCAGCACCGTCTGCGGGTCCATGGCGTGGGGGTCGATGACCGTCCCGTCCTCGATCGTGCCGTCGACGCCGTCGGGGTCGGGCTCCATGACGTACAGCGTGCCCGGGACGCCACCCTGGCGGCTGATGTCCACCAGGACGAGGCCGTCGTAGCCCCGCATCACCTCGTAGGCGAGGTCGAGCCCACCGGTGCCGAAGTCGAGCACGGCCACGCCGTCAGGCAGGTCCCGCGCACCCAGCCGGCGGGCGACCTCGGCGCCGAAGCCGTCATCGCCCAGCCACACGTTGCCGACGCCGGCGACGAGGATCCGCGCCGCGCCCATCAGGTGCCGACCTCGACCTCGTCGGTGAAGAAGAACAGGAACCGGCCGCTGGCGCGCATGAGGTCCCGGCCGGGGTCGTCGTCGACGGTCACCGCCAGGTACGCCCGGTCCTCGGTGTCGAGGTAGATGCGCTCGATCGTCGCCGTGCGGCCCGTGAGCAGCAGGTCGAACGCATCGCGACGGCGGTCGGGTCCGGGGCGGTCGGAGGGGCGGAGGATCACCGTGTCGCCCCGCCGGAAGGTGCGGCCGCCGACCGTCACCGAGGCCTCGCCCGCGGTCACCGGGGCGGGCCCTCCGGATCCCCCGGGTGTGACGTGGGTGAAGGCACCGTGCAGGGCGCCCAGGTCGGTGGCCGTGGCGGCTCGGGCGCGCTCGAGCATGGCGCGCACGGCGGGGTCCTGCTCGGCGATGGCCGCCTGCTCGCCCTCGGACAGCGTGTGGATGTGCAGCAGCAGGGCCTCTTCGATCTCGGTGCCGTCGAACAGGTTGCCCCGGCTCGCGGTGGCGACCGCCGGGTGGTTGGGGAGCACGATGGCGGCGGCCAGGACGGTGCGGT
>SIRW01000102.1 GCA_004366205.1 Actinomycetota bacterium
GACGATGAGCGATGATCTCGTTCGGGGTCACGGTGATGGGCTCCTTGTCTCTCTGGTAGGAGCCACAGAGTCCATCGCCGGACCCCACCAAGTGGGGGACCCGCAACCTCAACCCCCGGACAGGAAGATCTAGCCCCCAGCGCGCCCGCCCGGCGGAGCGGGAGGAGCGGCCGAGCCGGCCACCCCTCCCGCTCGCCGATCACGTCATGCCGGCTGGAGCGAGCCGGACGAGTCCTGGGGGATGCCCCGCCAGCCGCTCCAGGTGCGCCGGCCTCGCCACTCCCACCACCCCGTGTCCGCGTCCACCAGGCGGTACGAGTTGGCCGTGAAGCGGTTGTTCGAGGAGGTGAACACCGAGGTGTCGCCGGTGTCGTCGCACACCGCGGCGGCGTAGGCGCCGTTGCCCGAGCCGTCGCGGGCGTACCGCTGGGTGACCACGATGGTGTTGCCGGTCACGTGGAGGTTGCGGAGCTTGTGGTCGCCCCTGGCCTGCTGGATGGCCGTGATGCCGTTCCAGTTATCCTCCACGACGTTGCCCTGCACGGTGACGTCGGAGGAGTGCGCGACGAGGATCCCCGACCCGTAGCACCATGACCGGTGCCCCAGGCCGTTGCGGCGCACGGTGTTGTGGCGGATCGTCGCCGCGTAGCTCACCTCGTGGAAGATGCCTTCACCCGTGTTGCCCTCGACCAGGTTCTGTTCGTAGAGGGTGTTCGTGTTGCGCCAGTCGGTCCACAGGCCGGGGCCGACGTTGCTGTGCACGTGGTTCCCCCGCACGACGAGGTCGTTGGTGAGGACGAACTTCGAGCCTCCTGCCTCCCAGCCGGGGTCGAAGGCGCGGTTCGGGTTGTTGTAGGCGATCTCGTTGCCCTCCACGACGGTGCGGTCGCCGATGCCCCCGATCCCGAGCTGCTCGTTGCGCAGGATCCGGTTGTTGCGCACGACCATGTCGCTGCCGATGCGGATCCCCATGCCGGCGTTGCGCTGCACCACGTTGTCCTCGACGACCCACCCGGTCCGGCTGTCGGCCGGGTTGTGCCCGCCCGCCTGGATGGCGCCCACTTGCGCGGGGTTGGCGTAGTGCTGGATCGTGAGGCCGCGGATCGTGACGTGGTCCGCGGTGCGGTCGAAGGCGAGGGTGGCGGCGCCCTCGCCGTCGAGGACGGCGCCGGGCTCGCCGATGAAGCTGTTGCCGTGCTTGGGCCGCACGTGCTGGCGCCGGTAGGTGCCCGCCGCCAGGCAGAAGGTCGTGCCCGCGGGGTGCGCGTCCACGGCCTGCTGGATGCTGTCGCCGGGCCGGAGCTGCACGCCCGCACAGCCCGTGGAGGTGCTGGTCCCGGAGGTGCCCGGGCTCTGCTCGACGACGGTCGGATCGGCGGTCACCTCGGTCGCCGCAGGCTCACCGGTGCCGCTGGTCGCGAGCGGGGCGGTGGTCGCCGAGACCACCGCCGACCGACCGCCCTCGCGCCCGCGCTGCTCCACGACGACCTGGTAGCTGTAGGTGGTTCCGGGCCGTAGACCGGTGTGGGCGTACGTGCGGTTCCGGGAGCGGCGGAGCAGCTCATCGCCCGCGGGGTCCTTGCGGTACAGCGCGTAGTCGACGTTCCCGCGCACGTTGGTCCAGGACAGGTCGATCTGGGTGGACGACACCGCGACGGCGGTGAGCACCACGGTCGCGGCCGTGCGGTTGGGGTTCGCCGCGGCAGGCGTACCGGGGGGGTAGACGGTTGCGACGAGCACTGCGAAGACCAGGGCGGCGAGCGCGCCGCTTCGACGCAGTTGGGGTGGCATCGGTGGATCTCCCTTCGGTAGCCGGGCTACCTCGCGGCGCGCGAGGCCCCGTGGCTTTGCGTCCCCGCCTCACGACGGGTTTGCCTTTTCGGTGGGCCGGACGGTCCGGTGCCGGGCATCCCTACTCCGTCCGACGGGTTCGGGATCGGCGCGCTGCGTAGCGATCTTGAGCACTGTCCCTACGACGAGTAGTGACAGGGTGCACCGTCCGCCCCATGGCTCAAGGCGGGCGTCGCGCGCGCCGAACTACGCTCGAGTCGGATCGCGACGCGGAGGGAGAACTCGATGAAGCGGATCCTCGTGACCGGCGCCGGCGGCTTCATCGCCGGCCACCTGGTCAAGCGACTCAAGGCGGAGGGCGACTGGGTGCGTGCCGTCGACATCAAGCTGCCCGAGTTCGGCCCGAGCGCGGCCGACGAGTTCGCCAAGCTCGACCTGCGCGACCGCGAGGCCTGCCGGCGCGCCCTCGAGGTCGAGGGCGGCTTCGACGAGGTCTACCACCTCGCGGCCGACATGGGCGGCATGGGCTTCATCCACTCCGCCGAGTGCGAGATCATGCGCAACAACGCCCTCATCAACCTGAACATGATCGACGCCGCGGCGGCGGTGGGCGTTCCCCGGTACTTCTTCTCGTCGTCGGTGTGCGTGTACCGGGACATGCAGCCCGGCGAGCCCGAGCTCACCGAAGCCGACGCGTACCCCGCCCTCCCGGACAACGAGTACGGCTGGGAGAAGCTCTACGCCGAGCGGACGGCGGAGGCCTACGGGCGCCGCTTCGGGTTCGCGGTGCGGATCGCCCGCTTCCAGAACTGCTACGGGCCTGAGGGGACGTGGCGGGGCGGGCGCGAGAAGGCCCCGGCGGCGATCTGCCGGAAGGTCGCCGAGGCGCCCGACGGGGGGACCATCGAGGTGTGGGGCGACGGCAGCGCCGTTCGGTCCTACACCTACGTCGACGACATGGTCGAGGGCATCGTCCTGCTCACGCGCTCGGACCTCGAGGGGCCGGTGAACATCGGGAGCCCCCAGTACGTGACCGTCGACGAGCTCGTCGCCACCGTGGCGAAGGTGGCAGGCAAGGAGATCGCCATCGAGCACGTCGAGGGACCGGTGGGGGTGCAGTCCCGCAACTTCAGCCACGCCCGGATCGAGAGCCTGGGCTGGCGTGCCCGGCACGACCTCGAATCGGGCATCGCCCGGACGTTTCCGTGGATCGCCGAGCAGGTCGCGCTCGCAGCCGCCTCCTGAGCGCGCCGCTCAGCCGATCAGCCGGGGACGCTCTCGCGCCACGGCGACCAGGAACGTGGCGTTGCCGACCAGGTACCGTCGCCACAGCCGGCGCGGCTCGCGCGTGAGCCGGTAGAGCCACTCCAGGCCCCGGTCCTGCATCCAGCGGGGCGCCTGGCGGAGCGTGCCGGCGTGGAAGTCGAAGGCCGCGCCGACCGCGGCGAGCGTGAGCCCGGTCCGGTCCCGGAACTCGTCGACGAAGCGGTCCTGGCGGGGCGTCCCGAGCCCCACCCACACCACGTCGGGCCGGGCGCTGCGCAGGCGCGCCGCCACCGCCTCCTGCTCGGCGGGGTCGAGGGGGCGGAATGGCGGGGACTCGGCCCCGGCGATCACCGCACCGGGCCAGCGCTCCTGCACGTTGGCCGTGAGCCGGTCGATGACCTCGGGCGTCGAGCCGTAGAAGTAGTGGCGCACGCCGGTCGCCCGGCCCCGGTCGAGCGTCGCCGCCATGAGGTCCGGGCCGTACACCCGCCCCTCGAGGGCGACACCCAGCCGGCGGCCGATCCAGACGAGCGGCATGCCGTCGGGCAGGTTCAGGTCGCCCCGGTTGATGCAGTCCGCGAAGTCGGGGTCTCGGGCGGCCAGCGCGAGGGTGAACGCGTTGCAGAGGTGCACGGCGCGGGGTCCGGGCTCGCGACGGCACAGAGCCTCGACCGCGTCGTCGAAGCGGTACAGGTCGATCCGCGTCCCGCAGCAGGCCATCTGCGGAACCTCGCCTGCCGAACCCGCCCTCGTCGCACGGCTGGCCACGAGGCGCAGAGGCTAGCGGAGCCCGGGACGGGCGCCACCGACGGGGTGGCCCGGCGCGCTCAGCTGGACCGGAAGCCCCGCAGCGGGGGCCACAGCTCAGGTGGTGTGGTGTCGTAGTCGTAGACGCTGCCGCCGACGGCCCGGCGGTCCACGGCAGCCCGCAGCAGGTTGTGGGCCTCGTCGGGGGGCATGCGGTCGGCGATCCCGCCGATGAGGTGCACGCGGGCCTCGGGGTCGCCGAGGTTGGCGCGCAGCCGGTCGATGTTCTCGGTGCCGTAGCGGTAGGCGTCGCGCCAGCCCGAGTCGGCCCGGCGGTCGGTCTGGTAGCTCATCGGCAGCCACACGTCGTAGTAGGGGTGGATCTCCCGCCACGGGAAGCGGGGCCAGTACGCCGGGTTGATCACCTCGATGTGCACCGGGGCGAGGGTGATGCTACCGAGCGCCGTGGTCGGGAGGGCCGCCCGCAACTCGGCGGAGAGCCAGATCAGCCGGCGGTTGCGCTCGTCGACGTCGGCCACGTGGCGGCTCTCGATGTCAACGGCGACGGAGTCCACGCCCTCGAGGCCGGCGACGGCGAGCAGGCGGCGCAGGTCGGCGCCGGGGTCGGTGAACGTCGGCAGGTACCAGGTCACGACGCGCAGGCCCCGCTGCTTGGCCCGGCGGATCATGGGCAGGAGGCGCTCGGGCTCGACCACGTCCCCCGGCCCGGCCCAGTCGTAGCGGGCGGCCTGGATGTAGAGGGTCTGCACGCCCTCGGCGGCCATGTGGTCGACCTCGGCCACGCCCACGCGGGGCCGGCCGCCGGTCCACTGCTCGGTCCAGTCGAACACGTCGACCCACGCCCCCAGGCCCGTGTAGGCGATCAGCCCGGCCCGTTGGGCGCCCGCCGGTCCGCCGGGCGTCGGAGCGGGGGCCGGTGCCGGCTGCGACGGTGGCGGCGCTGGCGCCGGAGCGGTTGACCCGCCGGGGCCGTCGGTCCCCGGGCCGGACGCGGCGGAGCCGCCCGGCTCGGTCCCGCCCGTGCCACTGTTCGCGGAGCCGCTCCCGCCCGGTGGGGAGACCGACGCGGCCGCCCCGCCGGCCCCACTGTCGGTGCCCTCCGGTCCGGTCCCGTCACCGCTGCCGACGCCACCCGCGCCGGCGAGACCGGCCAGGCTGTCCCCGCCCCCCGGTCCGCCCCGTGCGCCGGCGTCGGCGCCGTCGGCGGGACCTCTGGTGGCTGTGGGGCCGGGATCGCCGGCGACGCGAGTGAGACCCTCCGGTCCCGCCACCGCCCCCGAGCCGCACGCCGCCGCCAGCAGGGCGGCGACCAGCAGCAGTGCCACGCTCAGCCGCCGCATGGCCGCCAGGGTACTCCTCAGCCCCCTCTGCACCGGCGCCGGGCGGTGGCCCCTCGAACTGTGAGGATTTTCTCACCGCAGGGGTCAGAAAACCCTCACAGTTCGCTTCGGGGGTGGGGTGGGTGGTGTAACCAAGGGGTGTGCCGGAGGGGGGACGGATCAGCTCGCTGCTGGAGGGGACCCGCCAGCAGGGGGCGATCGCCGTGGCCGCCCTCACCGGCGTGCTCGTCGGGCTGACCGTGGCCGTCATCGAGCGGCTCGTGGACCGGGGGATGCTCCACGCCCTGTTCGGGATGCCGCTGGCCGTCCAGGCCGCGGCGCCCGCGGTCGGCCTGGCCGTGGCCGCCCTGGCGCTGCGCTACACGGCGGGCGGGGCGTCTCCCGCCACCGCCGACGAGTACGTCGCCAACTTCCACGACCGGCGCCGGCGCCTCCCGCTGGCGCCCGTGCCCGGCCGGCTCCTCGCCGGCATCGCCACCCTCGGCAGCGGGGGCGCCATGGGCCTGGAGGGCCCGTCGATCTACGCGGGGGCCGCCATCGGGTCGGGCGTGCAGCACCGGCTCCGGCACCTGTTCCGGGGCGCGGACGCCAAGCTCCTGCTCGTCGCCGGGGCCGCCGCCGGGGTGGCCGCGGTGTTCAAGGCGCCCGCCACCGGCGTCATCTTCGCGCTCGAGGTCCCCTACACCGACGACGTCGCCCGCCGGGCGCTCATCCCGGCCCTCATCGCCTCGGCGGCCAGCTACGTCACCTTCGTGTTCATCGTCGGCACCCAGCCCCTGTTCGTGCTCACGGGCACGGCACCGGGGTTCGGTCTCGTCGACCTCAGCGGCGCGGTGCTGCTGGGCGTGGCCGCGGGGGGTGGCGCCCGGCTGTTCGCCGTGGTGACCCGGTGGGCCAAGGCGGTCCAGACCCGGTGGCCGGCGTGGCAGCGGGTGGCCGCCGCCGGGGTGGTGCTCGCCGGGCTCACCGTGCTCACCGTCGAGGTGTACGACCAGCCGTTCAACCTCGGACCGGGCTATGAGATCTTCGGGTGGGCCGACCAGGCCGACCTCGCCCTCGGCCTCGTCGCCCTGCTGTTCCTCATCCGCCTGACCGCCACCACCGCCACCCTGGCCGGCGGCGGGGCCGGCGGGATCTTCATCCCCCTGGCCGTGCAGGGGGTGCTGCTGGGCCGGCTCGTGGCCGGCGGGGTGGGCCAGGCCGAGTCGGCCCTCTACCCCATCATCGGCATCGCCGCCTTCCTCGGCGCCGGCTACCGCACGCCGCTCGCGTCGGTGATGTTCGTGGCCGAGACCACCGGGCGGCCCCTGTTCGTGGTGCCCGCCCTCATCGCCGCCGCCACGTCCCAGCTGATGATGGGCCGCTGGTCGGTGTCCTCGACGCAGCAGTCGGTGCGCTCGGGGCACCTCGAGCGGCGCTTCCGGCTGCCGATCGCCTCGGCGCTCACCACCGACGTGCTCACCGTGCCGCCCGACGCCACCGCCGCCGAGTTCGTGTGGGTCCACGTGGTCGGCCACCGCCAGCGGGCCGTCCCGGTGGTCGACGGCGACCGCTACCTGGGCCTGTGCCTGCTCGAGGACGTGTCCGAGCTGCCGCGGGAGGTGTGGGATGAGACCACCGTCGCGGCCCTCATGCGCACCGGCGTGCCCGCGGGCCGCCCGTCCTGGACGCTGCGCGACGCCATGGTCGCCATGGAGGACGCGGAGGTCGACCGCCTGGCCGTCACCGACGACGCCGGTGTGTTCGTGGGCGTGGTCCTGCTCGAGGAGATCCTGAAGCTCGACGAGATCCTCGACGAGACCGGCGGGTGAGCCGCCGGCCGCCCCGGTCAGTCCTCGTCGTCGTCCTCGTCGTCGTCGAAGTCGACGCCGTAGCGCTCGGCGATGCGGGCGTACTCGTCGTCCTCGTCGGCGCCTCGGTCGTCCCGCCGGGTGGTGTCGGGCAGGTCGAGCAGCGCGTCCGGACCCATCTGCTTCAGCTTCCGCGCTTCCTCGAAGCGGCGGTGGCGTCCCTTCTTCACGAGCGCTCCCAGGCGTCGCAGCGATGTCGTACGTGCGTGGTGGTGCGTACCGGCCCGAGTGTACCGCCGGGCCGGCCGAACCTCGCAGGACGCCACACTACCATCCCCCGGATGGCCGAACCGTGGTGGCAGACCGGGGTCGTCTACCAGATCTACCCTCGCTCCTTCGCCGACGCGAGCGGCGACGGGGTCGGCGACCTGCCCGGCATCACCACCCACCTCGACCACCTGGCGTGGCTGGGCGTCGACGCGGTGTGGCTCTCGCCGTTCTACCGCTCCCCCATGGCCGACTTCGGCTACGACGTGGCCGACCACTGCGACGTCGACCCGCTGTTCGGCACGCTCGACGACTTCGACGCCCTCCTCGCCGCCGCCCACCGGCGGGGCATCCGGGTGCTCGTCGACTGGGTGCCCAACCACACCTCCGACCAGCACCCCTGGTTCCTGGAGTCCCGTTCGTCCCGGGAGAGCCCCAAGCGGGACTGGTACGTGTGGCGCGACGGCCGGGCGGGGGGCGCCGAGCCGCCCAACAACTGGGTCGCGGCGTTCACCAACAGCTCCGCCTGGGAGCACGACGAGGCGACCGGCCAGTGGTACCTGCACCTGTTCCTCCCCCAGCAGCCCGACTTGAACTGGGACAACCCCGAGGTCGTCCGGGCCATGCACGGGGTGCTGCGGTTCTGGCTCGACCGGGGCGTCGACGGGTTCCGGGCCGACGTCATCCACCTCATCGGCAAGGACCCCGCCCTCCCCGACGACCCGCCCGAGCTGCTCGGCATCCCCAAGTCGGGCACGAACGACCACGAGCGCACCCACGAGCTGCTGCGCGCCATCCGCCGGCTGCTCGACTCCTACCCCGGCGACCGGGCCATGGTCGGCGAGGTGTACCTGCTGTCCACGGCGAAGGTCGCCCGCTACTACGGCGCCGGCGACGAGCTGCACCTGGCGTTCAACTTCCCGCCGCTGTACGCCGCGTGGGAGGCGCCCGTGTGGCGGCGACGGATCGAGCGGGTGATCGAGGAGCTCGAGCCCCGCTCGGCGTGGCCCACCTGGGTGCTGTCGAACCACGACAACCCCCGGCACCGCACCCGCTACGGCAGCGAGGCCCGGGCCCGGGCGGCGGCGGTGCTGCTGCTCACCCTGCGGGGCACGCCGTTTCTGTACCAGGGCGAGGAGCTGGGCCTGGAGGACGCCGCCGTGCCGCCCGATCGGGTGGTGGACCCCGGTGGGCGGGACGGGTGCCGGGCGCCGGTCCCGTGGACGGCCGAGGCGCCGCACGGCTGGGCCGGCGCCGAGCCGTGGCTGCCGTTCCCGCCCGACGCCGGCGCCCGCAGCGTCGAGGCCCAGCGGGCCGACGAGTCGTCGATCCTGCACCTGTACCGGCGCCTGCTCGCGGCCCGCCGGGCGTCGGCGGCGCTGCGCGCCGGCGACTTCGCGTTCCTCGACGACGCCGCCGACGTGACCGGCGGCGTGCTCGTCTACGAGCGCCGGGCCGGCGGCGGCCGGAACCGGGGTGCGGGCGACGCCGGCGGGGACGCCGCCGGTGGGGGCGGCGACCGCCGGGTGGTGGCGGTGAGCTTCGTGGCCGAGCCGCGAGCCGTCGCGCTGGGCGGCGACTGGGTGGTGGAGGTGGCGAGCGACGGCGGCGGTGAGGGTGAGCCCTTCCGCGGCACGCTCGCCCCCGACCAGGCCGTCGTGCTCCGTCCCGGTGGTTGACCGGCCTCAGCCGCGGGGGCGGGTCCAGGGGGCCGAGGGGCGGGGCAGGTCGACGAGAAGGGGCCGGTGCGAGCGGTCCTCGAGCAGGAGCCGGCCGCCGGGGTCGAAGGCCAGGGCGGCCTGCCCCTCGACGACCCGGCGCACGGGCTCGCCCAGCAGCTCGGCCCGCCAGCCCGACTCGAGGCGCGACCCGTCGCCCCGCAGGAACCCCTCGATGTCGGCCCTGGTCGCGAGGACGGCGGTGTCGATGGCCAGGTCCCGGCCAAGCTGGGCGATCCACGCCGACAGCAGCGCCACCGCCGGCCGCAGCTCGCGGTCGAGCTCGTCCCGGCGGGCCGGGCCCGACACCGACCCCTGCTCGCGGCCGGCCCTGATGACCTCGAGCAGCTCCCGGGCGGCGCCGCCCCGAAGGTGGCGCTCGTCGACGCCCCGGATCCGGCGGAGCTCGTGCTCGGTCGACGGTGGGTGCTGGGCGATGCCGATGATCGCCAGGTCCGACAGCACGAACCGCACCGGCTGGTCGAGTTGAGCGGCCCGGCGCTCCCGCCACGCCGCCAGGGCCTGGGCGACGCCCCGGGCGGGGCCGCGCAGGTTGCGGGCGTCCTTCATGCGCAGCCACGCCGTCTCGGGGTCGGGGACCTTCACGCCCCGCTCGAGCAGGGCGGCGCACTCGTCCTGCACCCACCCGAGCCGACCGCACGCCCGCAGCTCGGGCTCGAGCGCGTCGTGGACCGCCAGCAGGTGCCGCACGTCGGCCGCCGCGTAGTCGAGCTGCTCGGAGCGCAGCGGCCGGCGCAGCCAGTCGGTCAGGCGGTTCCCCTTCGGCAGGGTGACCCCCAGCACCCGCTCCACCAGCACCGCCAGCGAGGGCGTAGAGAACCCGACGAACCCGGCGGCCACCTGCGTGTCGAACAGCCGGCGCGGCAGCGTCCCGCACGCCCGGTCGAGCACCTCCAGGTCCTGGCCGGCGGCGTGCATGACGGCCAGCCCGTCGCCGTCGAGGACGGCGGCGAGCGGTGTGAGGTCGACGGCGAGGGCGTCGACGAGCACGAGCTCGCCCGGCCAGGCCAGCTGCACGAGGGCGAGGCGGGGCCAGTAGGTGCGCTCGCGGTGGAACTCGGTATCGAGCGCGTAGCGGGGCTCGCCGGCGAGCGTGTCGACCAGGCGTCGCAGCTCGAGGTCGTCGGTGACGAGCCGGTACGGGCCGGCGGCGCCGGCCGCCGGGCGCCGGCCTTCGCCGCTCGGCTCGCGGTCGTCGTCGGTGCGTCCCCCGGCGTCCGCCTGCGGCGCGCTCAACCGGGCTCCGGGCCGGTGGCCACGGGCAGGCCGGCGTCGATCCAGGCGAGGGTGCCGCCGGCGACGTTGGTGGCGTCGTAGCCGGCCCGGCGCAGGGCGTCGACAGCCACCCCGCTGCGGCCCCCGCTGCGGCAGATGACGTAGATCGGGCGGTCCGACGGGACCTCCCCGGCTCGCTCGCCGAGCTGGTCGAGGGGGATCAGGTAAGCGCCGGGCACGTGCGCCTCGTCGTACTCGTCGGGCTGGCGGACGTCGAGCAGGAACTCGCCCTGCTCCCGCAGGCGTGCGAGGTCGTGCACGTCGATGGCCGGGATCGTGCTGCCGTCGTGCTGGTCGCTCACGCTGCCTCCGTCATGCTCCGCCGGCGGGCGGCCCCAGAGCTCCCCCGGTGTGTTCACGTTGCGCGCCCACGCCGCCGGGACGGCGACGCGGACCGGGTCCACGGTAGCGACCGCGCGGACGAGCGAGCGCTCCCCACCCGCGAAGGCGGCGCGCAGCGGGGGCGCGGCTGCGACCGGGTGCCAGGCGCCGAGCAGGGGTTGGGCGCGACCGCCGGCGACGGCGATCACCCCTGGCCGTCCCGGCGCGGCCCGCTCGAGGGCATCGAGCAGGGCCCGCACGGTCCCGGCCGTCACGCCGGGCAGGTCGCAGGCGAGCACGACCACGGGGTCGTGGGCGGCGTGGTCGAGCGCGCTCAGCAGCCCGCCCAGCGGGCCCTCGCCCGGCTCGGCGTCCGCCACGGGGCGCAGGCCGAGGGCACCGAGCCGCTCCGCCCGCTCCCCCGTCGCCCCCACGGCCAGCACCTCGGCCGCCCCCGCCCCCACGAGCGCGTCCCTCGTGACGGCCGCCAGGGGCCGGCCGCTCGGTGGGCGAGTCGCCACGGCCAGGAAGGGCTTGTCCGCACCCATGCGGCTGCTCGCGCCACCGACGAGGACGGCACCGCTGAACGGCCGGGCCTCCGCCGGCATCAGCCCCCGGCGCCGGCGCGGATGGCGGCGAGGTCGGCGAGGTCGTCGGCGTCGAAGTCGCGGGGTGGGCCGCCCCGGAGCACGTCGACCACCATCGTCGTCTGCACGGCCCAGTACATGACCGACCGGGGGTTCGGCGAGTGGCCCGGATGATCGGGATCGGCCCGGCCGGTGTCGTGGTAGAGGTCGACGAGGCCGAGCAGGTGGCCGACCTCGTGCAGGGTGACGGCCTCCTCGATGGGTCCGGCCCCCACGAGTGGGGTGCCGGTGGCCCGGATGCGCTCGACGAACACGGCGCCGGCGTCGCCCCGCACGGCCACGCCGAGGGCCTGCTCGCTCTCGGCGAACCCGCCCCGGAGGAACAGCAGGCGGATCACGGCCTGGCCGTCGCCGTGGCGCTCGCCGGCCAGGACGTCGGCGGCGGCCCGGATGTCGTCGCCCGACCACGACCGGCGGTCCCCCGGCACGGCCACGGGGCCGGCGACCCGAACGGGCTTGCCCGTGACCTCCTCGACGATGCGCCGGGTCCGGTCGAGGCTGGCGGGACGGGGCTCGGCGCCCGGCTGCACGTAGGTCTCGATCACGAGCCGGTCGCTCAACTGCGGCCGCAGCAGGACGGGAGCGAAGCTCCCGGGCGGGCCGGTCCCGTCGGGCTGGGCGTCGACCCCGCCGGGCGGCGCGTGGTGGTGCTGGCCGCCGGTGGCGGGATCGGTCTGCGGGCCGGCCGGTGGCGCCGGGGCCCCCGCGGCGCCGGCGTCGCCGGGGGAGCCGGGAGGGCCGAGGTTGGGAGGCGGGGCATCGGGCGCCCCGGGGACCTCGGCAGCCGGTGCGCCGTCCTCGGCCGGCGTGACGACCTCGTCGACCGCCTCCTCCACCGCCCCACAGGCGGCGGCCAGGAGGGCGAGCACGACGAAGGCGGCGCCCGCAGCCGCACGGGCACGGGGGTGCGTCGTCAGGCGGCGACGGGCGCCGGCGGGTGCACGGGCGGGCGGCACGCGCACCATCCTGGCCTGCCGGTGCCCGCAGGTGGGCGCGCGCAGCCCCGGCGGATCTATCCGCCGTAGTTCATCCGGGTGTCCTCCATCCGCAGGACGGGTGTGCCCTCGTCCTTCTGGAACCCGGCGTCGACGACCTCGCCGATGAAGAACGTGTGGTCGCCGCAGTCGACCGGGTTCGTGACCCGGCAGTCCAGGTAGGCGACCGCCTGGGCGAGGATGGGCGCGCCGGTGAGCCCGTCCCGGTACGGGAAGCCGTTGAGGGTGCGGGCGTCGGCGTCGACCTCGACGGGCTTGGTGAACTTGCGGACGATGGCCCGGTCCTCCCGGTCCACGATCGACAGGGCGAACACACCGCCCTCGCGCACGAGCTCGTGCGTGAACGCCTCCTTCCAGACAGCCACGCCGAGCAGCTTGGGGTCGGTGGCCACCTGCGTCACGAGGTTGATCGTCATCCCGTTGCGCCGCTCACCGGCGCGGGCGCCGAGCACGTACAGCCCGTAGGGCAGGGTCCACAGGACCCGCCGGCGGAGCTTGTCGTACTCCTCGGGGTCGCGGCCCTCGGGGATCGGTCCGACGATGCCGTGCTGGGTGGGCATGGTCCGACCCTACCGGCTCCGAAAACCTCGCCACGGCGGGCCCGGTGACCCGGGACCCGCCGTGGGTGGGAGCTTCCGACCGGTGTCGCGGCAGGCGGCTACTCGCCCCCGCCCCCACCGCCGCCACCGTCACCGCCACCGGCGTCGGGCGTGTCGATGTCGACGTTGATGTCCTCGGGCACCAGCGGTGCGTCGGTGCCGTTGCCGTCGCCGCCGAAGGCGCCGAAGGCGAACAGGGCCACCAGCAGCACCAGGACGACGGCCAGCACCACGCCGACGATCATCCCGACGGCCGGACCCTCACCGCCGCCCTCTCGCACGACCTCTCGCTCGCGTACCTCGCGCTCTGCCATGGGGCTTCCTCCTCACTGGGGGTGGACGAACGGGTACCCGGCGCCGGGTGCCGGCAAACGCGAGCGCGCCGGTCAGAGACCGGCCGTGCTAGCCGAGCGACGGGTCGAGCTGGGCGAGGAACGCAGCGCACCGCTCGGCCTCGGCGTCCTCGCCGATGGCGGCGGCCGCCCGCTGCAGGCCCTGGAGGGCGAGCAGGAAGCCGCGGTTCGTCTCGTGCTCCCAGCGCACGTAGCCCGACCCCCGCCAGCCCGACTGCCGGAGCCGGTCGAGGCCCCGGTGGTAGCCCACCCGGAAGCACGCGTAGCTCTCCACGTCGTCCCGGCCGAGCTCGCCCAGCCGGGCCCACGCCTCGAGGTAGGCCGGCCAGCGCCGGACGACGTCGGAGATGGCGTCGCGCCGCACGGCGTCGGGCGCCTTCATGGCCTCGTGCAGTGCCGCCGCCGCCTCGGGCGGGTCGGGTGGCAGCACCGTCTCGGGGGGACCCTGGCGGCTGAGGTGCACGGGCGACTCGTCACTCACGCACCCGATCGTAGGTGTCGGCGGGACGGCCTCGTACCGGTTCCGCGCGACCTTCACGACCTCGCCGCGGCGAATCGCCCCTCGAAGGGCGTTCCAGACGGCCTGCGATGCGTTGCCCGCAGCCGGCCGCAGCCCGGTGAGTGCCAGGACGTCGAGCACCTCCCCGACTCCCAGGGGCTCGCCCGCCTCCGTGAGCACCCGAACGACTGCGCTCTGGAGGTCGCCCGAGCGCAACGTACCCAGGGACGGTGCCACCGTCCCTGCCAGGTCGAATGGCCGAGGTGGATCCTCGGGCCGGTTCCAGTGCTCGGGCCGGCGGTAATGGGCACCCCGGGCGTTGAGCACCCGGTTGGCGCGCTCGACACGTCGCACCAGCTGGCGCCGCTCGGTCGCCAGTGGTGCGACCGAGGCGTCGATCTCCCGGATGCGGTCGACGTCTTCCGCCCGCATCGCTTCCACGTCGACTCGGAGACGCTTACCGACCCACCGGCCTGTCGGATGATCGACGTGGCTCCGAGCGATGTTGCGGCGCGCTTCGGGGGTGAGCATGGGGCCGAGCATGGCAGCGAGGTGTAACGACAACGGGTTCCGAAGCCGCGCCGACGCGCTCGCGATCCGTCGGGTTCCACCCCCGTCGAGGTCGATGCCGAACTCGCACGCCGGCGCCTTGCACCCGAATCTCCGCTGTCTCCGGGCATCCGGGCGGCACCCCTCCTGGAGACACCGGAGACTCGAGTGCAACGGTCTGCCACGTGGGTGCGTCGGCGCTCCCTCGACGAGTGGGATGGAGACGGGGCGGCGGCTCCCCCGGCTCAGCAGGACCGCTCCCCGCCTCACTACCGTCGCGCTGATGGGGCGCGAGCTGGATCCCGAGCTGCTGCGCTGGATCGCCGTTGGGGTGATGGCGCTCGCGGTGCTGGGCATCTTCGTGGCCCTCCGCTTCGTGCGGCGGGTCGCGCTGCGCATCGCGATCGTCGCCGCGCTCGTCGGCTTCGGCGCGCTGCTGTGGTTCCAGCGGGACGGGTTGCAGGGCTGCGTCGACCGCTGCGACTGCCGGTTCCTCGGCTACGAGTTCACCCCACCCGGCTGCCCCCGCTGACGTCCCGGCGGGTGGGTCAGCGGACCCGGACGACCCGGAGGGTGTCGGTCACCGAGTCCGGGTCGTCGGGCGAGCCGGCGAGCACGGCCACGAGGTCGCCCGCCTCGATCACCCCGCACTCGCAGGCGTGCTGGACCGAGAACCAGACGAGGTCGTCGGTGCTGGGCTGCTCGGCGAGCACGTGCGGCTCCACACCCCAGGTCAGGCAGAGCTGGTTGGCGACCATCGTGCTCGGCGTGTAGGCGAGCAGCCGCATGGTGGGGCGGAAGCGGGCGACGGCCCGGGCGGTCGCCCCGCTGCGCGTGCAGCACACGATGGCGTCGGCGTCGAGCGTGCTCGCCGCCAGCCAGCCGGCGTGGCTCACCGCCGCGGTGACCGCGAGGGGAACGGGCACCTCCTCGACCCGCTGGATGCGGCCGAGGCGCTGGCCCCACCGCGGGTAGTCGGCCTCGGCCTCGGCCCGTTCGGCGATGCCGGCCATCGTGCGCACGACGAGCGCCGGGTCCCGGCCGATGGCCGTCTCGCCCGACAGCATGAGGGCGTCGGTGCCGTCGAGCACGGCGTTGGCCACATCGGACGCCTCGGCCCGGGTGGGCCGGGGCGAGCTCGTCATCGACTCGAGCATCTGCGTGGCCGTGATGACGGGGCGCCCGAACGCCACGCACGTGCGGATGATGCGCTTCTGCACGTGCGGCACCTCCTCGAGGGCGAGGGCGATGCCGAGGTCGCCCCGGGCGACCATGACGGCGTCGGCGACGTCGATGATGGCGTCGAGCGCCTCGACGGCGGCGGCCGTCTCGATCTTGGCCACGACCATCGGCCCGCGGGCGCCGGCGGCCTCCCGCACCCGGCGCACGTCGTCGGGTCCCCGCACGAACGACACCGCGACCAGGTCGGCGCCGGCTGCGCACGCCACCTCCAGCAGGCGCAGGTCGTCCTCGGTCGGCGACGCCAGGCGCGTGCGGGTCGTCGGCAGGTGCACCCCCGGCCGGCCCCGCAACCGGCCGCCCGACCGCACCACCGCCGTCACCACCGTCCCGCCACCCGGCGTCGTCCCGCCACCCGCCGTCGTCCCGCCGCCCCCTGCCGCCCGGCCGCCACCCGCCTTCGGGCCGCCGGGGGCGTCGCTCGAAGCGACGGCGGCGACCTCGAGGACGACGTCGCCGTCGCCCAGGGCGACCCGGTCGCCCGGGCGGAGGTCGGCCAGCAGGTCGGCGTGGTCGGCCAGCAGGTCGGCGTGGTCGGCGGGCAGGCCGCTGTGATCGACGGTGATGCACCCGGCCGTGCCCGGGCCATCCCCGGCCACCAGCGTCACCTCGGCGCCCTCGACGAGCACGACGCCGGGATCGCCGCCGAGCTCGGCGGTGCGGACCTTGGGCCCGGGCAAGTCGGCCAGGATCGCGACCGGTCGGCCGACGGCCTCGGCCGCCGCCCGGACGCGGCCGAGCCGCTCGACGTGCTCCTCCGGCGTGCCGTGCGCCATGTTCAGCCGGGCCACGTCGAGCCCGGCCTCCACCATCGCCCGCAGCACCTCCGGCGAGTCCGACGCCGGGCCGATGGTCGCCACGATCTTCGTGCGGCGCACGGCCCGTCAGCCTCCCCCGCCGCTCACAGGCGCCGTCGCATGGGGTGGTCCTCGGGGACCTCGACGACCCGGATGGCCAGGCCGTCGGGGCCGGTGACGTCCATCTCCCGCAGCCCCCACGGCATGACGGCGGGCTCGCCGAGGCCTTCGGCGCCGGCGGCGGCCAGGCGGGCGTGCTCGGCGTCGACGTCGCGCACCTGGAGCCAGAGGCGGGCGCCCGCCGGGGTCCGCCCCCCGGGTGGCTGCCCGCCTCCGGCGACCTCCAGGTACCCGCCGCCCAGGAAGTACACGACGCCCGTGACACGGCCGTCGACGCCGTACTCCCGGAAGCGGTGCAACCCCAGGATGTCGTCGAAGAAGCGCAGCGCCCCGGCGAAGTCGGACGGGTAGACGATCACCCGGCTGGCGAGCACCTCCACGCCCTCACCCTATGCTCGCCCCATGGAGCTCCTGCTCATCCGCCACGGGCGCCCGGTCCGCATCGAGAACGCCGATGGGCCCGCCGACCCCGAGCTGGACGACGAGGGGCGCGAACAGGCCCGTCGCCTCGCCGGCTGGCTCCGGCACGAGCAGATCGACGCCGTCTACACCAGCCCGCTCCGCCGGGCCCGGGAGACCGCGGCCCCGCTCGCCGCGGTGACCGGACACGAGGTGGTCGTCGACGACGAGCTCGCCGAGTTCGACCGCGACGCCCACTTCTACATCCACTACGAGGAGCTCAAGGCCGCGAAGGACGAGCGCTGGCAGCAGATGCTGACCGGCGACTGGGCCGAGGTCGACCCGGCCACCTTCCAGCGGGTGGTGGTCGGCGCCATCGAGCGCATCGTCGACGCCCATCCCGGCCAGCGGGTCGCGGTCGTGTGCCACGGCGGGGTCGTCAACGCCTACGCCGCCCACCTGCTCAAGCTCGACTACCCGCTGTTCTTCGAGCCGGCCTACACGAGCATCAGCCGCGTCCAGGCCGCCCGCACCGGTGAGCGGTCGATCCTCAGCCTCAACGAGACCGGCCACCTCGTCGGCACCCGGGACGCCGCCTGATCAGCTGCGGGGCACCTCGATCCAGGGAAGGTCCTTGTCGGTGCGCACGTCGCCGGGCAGGCCCAGCACCCGCTCGCCCAGGATGTTGCGCATGATCTCGGAGGTGCCGCCCTCGATGGAGTTGGCCCGGGCCCGCAGGAACGCCTTCTGGGGCGTGCGGGTGTCCATGGCCACCTCGGGGCGGGTCCGCTGGTAGCCGCCGGGGTACAGCATCCCTTCGGGACCGAGGAGGTCGACGCAGAGCTCGTAGATCTCCTTGTTGAGCTCGGCGAAGGCCAGCTTGCCGATCGAGCCCTCGGGGCCGGGCGTGCCCTTTGCCCGGTTCTGCGAAGCCCGGATGTTGGTGAGCCGGTTGATCTCCGCGCGGATCCACAAGGCCATGAGCCGGTCGCGCACCGCGGGGTCCTTGTCGTCCCGCTTGTTCCAGAGGTCCACGGCCATGGCGATCGGCCCCGAGCCCCGCGGGGCGATCGAGCCGCCGATGGCGACCCGCTCGTTCATCAGCGTCGTGAGCGACACCCGCCACCCGTCGCCGACCTCGCCGAGCCGCTCGGAGTCGGGGATGCGCACGTCGGTGAAGAACACCTCGTTGAACTCGGCCTCGCCGGTGATCTGGTAGAGGGGCTTGACCTCCACGCCCGGCGCGTGCATGTCGACCACGAAGTACGTGAGGCCCTTGTGCTTCGGCTGCTGCGGGTCGGTGCGGGCCACGAGCAGGCCCCAGCGGGAGATGTGGGCGAGCGTCGTCCACACCTTCTGGCCGTTCACCACCCACTCGTCGCCGTCCCTGACCGCCCGGGACGACAGGCTGGCCACGTCCGAGCCGGCGCCGGGCTCGCTGAACAGCTGGCACCAGATCTCCTCGCCGGTGAACAGCGGGCGCAGGTAGCGCTGCTTCTGCTCCTCGCTGCCGTGCGTGACGATGGTCGGCGCCGCCATGCCGTAGCCGATGGGGTTGCGGTAGTAGGGGCTGGGCGCCCCCGCCGAGCTCAGCTGCTCGTTGATCTGCTTTTGCAGCTTGGGCGACAGGCCGAGCCCGCCGTAGCCCTCCGGGAAGTGCACCCACGCCAGGCCGGCGTCGTACTGGGCGCCGAGGAACGTGGTGGCGTCGGTGCCCTTGGGGTCGTGCTCGGCCAGCAGGGCGTCGATGCGCTCCTGGACCAGCTGCTCGTCGGTGCCGGCGGACGTGGTGGCGGTCATGGGTCGAGACTACCCATCAGTTCAGGCGGGCGGCCATGCGGCGGCCCTCGCCCGGGACGCTCGACCGCAGCGCCAGCACCCACCGCAGGGCGTCCCGGTCGGCGGCGCGCACGTAGATGCCCTGGAGGTTGGCGAGCATCCGCACGACGACGGCTCGGCGGGGCGACGGGTCGAGGAACCGCTCGTCGAACGGGACGCCGGGGTGCAGGGCGTGGAAGCGGCGCCGGCACCCGGCGCGGTCGATCACCCGGCCGTGGTCGAAGGCGTCGACGAACACCTCGGGGTCGACCCGGTCCCGCACGAGGAAGTGCCCCGGCATGCTCACCCCGGCGAGGGGCACGCCGAGGCGCCGCCCCACCTCCATCAGCACCACCGCGAGGGTGATGGGGATGCCCGTGCGGCGGTCGAGAACCTCGTGCAGCAACGAGTTGCGGGGGTCGTGGTAGTCGAGGGTGTTCCCGACAAAGCCCAGGTCGCTGAACAGCAGGCGCCGCAGCCCGTCGAGGGTGGGCTCCCGGCACCGCGCGGCGAGGTCGTCGAGGCGGGCGAGCTGGGCGTCGACGTCGAGGCCGGGGGCGGCGTGAGCGGCGATGCAGAGCGCGGCCTCGTCGAGGGGCACCTCGGGATCGGGCCGGCCGACGGCGGCGGCGAAGCGCTCGGCGGGGTCCACCCGCGCGACGCTACCGAGTACCGTTGCCCGCTGGACTGCTGCTGACAGCCTCGTCACCGCGACCTGTCGAGCCACGACGAACGACCGAGGAGCGACCGTGTACCCCGGAGCCATCGCCAAGGACCGCCCCGACCACCCCGCCTACATCATGGGGTCCACCGGCCAGGTGGTGACCTACCGCGAGCTCGACGATGAGTCGAACCGCATCGCCCAGCTCTTCTGGGACGCCGGGCTGCGCGAGGGCGACCACATCGCTTTCATGATGGAGAACCACCCCCGCTTCCTCCAGATCGCCTGGGCCGCCCAGCGCGCCGGCCTCTACTACACGGCCATCAGCTGGCGGCTCACGCCGTCGGAGGTCGAGTACATCGTCAACGACTGCGGCGCCAAGGCGTTCATCACCACCCACGCCCGGCGCGACGTGGCCAGCCAGGTGCTCGACAAGCTGCCCGAGGCCAAGGTGCGCCTCATGATCGACGGGGTCGTCGACGGCTACGACCCCTTCGAGGAGCGCATCGCCCAGTACCCCGCCGAGCCCATCCCCGAAGAGCGCGAGGGCGCCGACATGCTCTACTCGTCGGGCACCACCGGCCAGCCCAAGGGCGTGAAGCCCAAGCTCCCCGGCGTGGCCGCGGGCGACTTCCCCGGCGGGGTGCTCATGCTGTTCCAGGGCCTGTTCGGGGCGGACCAGGACACCGTCTACCTGTCCCCGGCGCCGCTGTACCACGCCGCCCCGCTGCGCTTCACCATGGCCGTGCACCGCCTGGGCGGCACGGCCGTGATCATGGAGCACTTCGACCCCGTCGAGTGCCTGGCGCTCATCGAGCGCTACAAGGTCACCCACGCTCAGTTCGTGCCCACCATGTTCGTGCGGATGCTCAAGCTCCCCGAGGAGGAGCGGGCCCGCTACGACGTGTCGAGCCTGAAGGTGGCGATCCACGCCGCCGCGCCGTGCCCCGTGCCCGTGAAGGAGCAGATGATCGAGTGGTGGGGCCCGATCATCCACGAGTACTACGCCGGTACCGAGGGCAACGGCTTCGTGTACTGCAACAGCGAGGACTGGCTGGCCCACAAGGGCACGGTCGGCAAGCCGCTGCTGGGCGCCCTGCACATCCTCGACGAGGAGGGCAACGAGCTGCCGCCCCGCCAGGAGGGCACGATCTACTTCGAGTCCGCCGCCGACTTCGAGTACCACAACGACCCCGAGAAGACGAAGGCGTCGCGCACCGAGCAGGGCTGGTCGACGCTGGGCGACGTGGGCTACGTCGACGAGGACGGGTTCCTGTACCTGACCGACCGCAAGGCGTACATGATCATCTCGGGCGGCGTGAACATCTACCCGCAGGAGGCCGAGAACGTCCTGACCGTGCACCCCAAGGTGCTGGACGTGGCGGTGATCGGCGTTCCCAACGACGAGATGGGCGAGGAGGTGAAGGCCATCGTGCAGCCCATGGACATGGCCGACGCCGGCCCCGACCTCGAGCGCGAGCTGATCGACTACTGCAAGCAGCACCTGGCCAGCTACAAGTGCCCCCGCTCGGTCGACTTCCGCGAGGAGCTGCCCCGGCACCCCACCGGCAAGCTCTACAAGCGCCTCCTGCGCGACGAGTACTGGGAGGGCCACCAGACCCGCATCGGCAACTGAGCCCGCCGGTCGCCGCGTACTCGAGGCCGAGCGCGCCGGGATCCGGCACGTTGAGCCTCGAGAACGCACTCAGGTGGCGGGAGCGGGCCGGGCCGCGACCTCCCGGACGAGCAGGCGGCGACCGGCCACGACGACGAGCGCGGCGGCGAGCGACGTGACGCCGGCGGCGAGCCAGGCGGGGCCGTAGCCGGCGGTCTCGACGACGAGGCCGAACAGCACCGGACCGGCCATGCCCCCGACGTACACGCCGGTCTGGGTGATCCCGGTCGCCGCCGCGGGCGCGGCGATGTGGTTGCGGACGATGGCCAGGTGGAACAGGCCCGGCCACGCCCAGCCGGCGCCGAACGCGACCGGCGTGCCCAGCACGTACAGCGCCGGCGCGCCGGCGGCGAGCAGCAGGTAGCCGCCGGCGCCCAGGGCGAGCATGGCGGCCACGACGGGCAGGTGCCGCCCGCCCCGGACGTCGGCCCGGGCGCCGGCGATCAGCCGCACCGTCAGGCCGGTGGCGCTGCCGGCGGCGAACAGCAGCCCGGACGGGCCCTCGCCGAGA
The DNA here is from genome assembly GCA_004366205.1 of Actinomycetota bacterium. Lineage (GTDB taxonomy): Bacteria > Actinomycetota > Acidimicrobiia > Acidimicrobiales > CADCSY01 > SIRW01. The sequence goes on from SIRW01000102.1 coordinate 21,420, forward strand.
CCGGCGTGCACGCCGCCGCTGACGAGGAAGGCGGCGAGCGACCCCGCGGCTGCCGCGCCGAGGCCGCACCCGACGCTCAACACCACGAGCGGCCGCAGCGCCGGGCCCCGCAGCGAGGGCGCCGGCCCCGTGGTGGGTGCCGGGAGGCGCCGGCCCGGGCCGGCGGCCGCCACCACCGCGCCGGCGGCCGCCGCCGCCGCGAAGGCCCAGCGCCACCCGACGGTGAGGGCGACGGCGGGCACGGCCAGGCCGCCGAGCAGCGTGGCCGCGGGGACCGCCGACTGCTTCACCCCCAGCGACAGGCCGAGCCGGTCCCCGGCGACGGCCCGGGCGATGTACAGGTTCGCGGCGGGCTGGGCCACCGCGTTGGCGAGCCCGCCGAGGACGAGGGCGGCCACGAGCACCCCGTAGCGGGGGGCGAGCGCCGCCACGCAGGCGGCGACGACCGAGCCGGCGGCGGCAACCCGCATGGCCGTCCCGGGCCCGAGCGCCTCGCTGACCCGCCCGGCGACGGCCGAGGTGAGCGCGCCGGTGGCGAAGAAGACGGCGACGGCGCTGCCCAGCGCCGTCGCCCCGAACCCGAGGTCCGCCCGCATCTGCACCGCCATGGCCCCGGTGAGGAACACCGGCAGCACGCCCACGGTCGCCACCGCCACGGCGCCCGCGAGGGGCCGCGGGTCGATGCGGGCCCGGGTGGGGGCGGCGTCAGGTGGTGGGGGCACGCCGGGACGCTACCGGCCCGCACCGCGGGGCTCAGGGTTGGATGACGACGAGGCGCTCGTCGGTCATCTCCCGCGCGGCCCAGGCGGGGCCCTCCTTGGTGTTGCCGCTCTCCCCCACACCGCCGTAGGGCATCTGGTCGGCGCGCCAGGTCGGCACCTCGTTGACGAGCACACCGCCGAACCGAAGGCGCCGGGCCGCCGCCAGCGCCTTGCCGATGTCCCGGGTGAACACGGCGGCCTGGAGCCCGTAGCGGGTGTCGCCGGCGAGGCGGAGCGCCTCGTCGTAGTCGTCGTAGGCGGCCACCCCCACGACCGGGCCGAAGACCTCCTCGCGGCACACCTTCATGTCGTTGGTGACGCCGGTGAGCACGGTCGGGGTCAGCACGCCGGCGCGCACCTCGCCGCCGCAGGCGACCTGGGCGCCGGCGGCCACGGCGTCGGCCACCCACGCCGCCACCCGCTCGGTCTCGCGCGGGGAGATCAGCGCCGAGACGTCGGTGGCCTCGTCGAGGGGATCGCCCACCACGAGGGACGCCACCTGCCCGACGAGGGCTTCGGTGAACCGCCCGGCGACCGAGCGGTGCACGTACACCCGTTGGGTCGAGATGCACGACTGGCCGGCGTGGCTGTAGCCGGCGACCTTGATCGCCGCGGCGGCCCGCTCCCAGTCACCGTCGGGCTCGATGATCACCGGCGCGTTGTTCCCCAGCTCCAGGCTGACCCGCTTGCGGGGCGCGGCCGCCCGGATCGACCAGCCGACGTCGGGCGAGCCGGTGAAGGTGATCATGGCCACGTCCGGGTGCTCGACCAGCGCCCCGCCGGTGGTGCCGCCCGGGCCGGTCACCACGCTCAGGTGCGCCGGCGGCAGGCCGCAGTCCTCGAGGAGGATCCGGGCCAGGGCGATGGCCGACAGCGGGGTCTGCCCGGCCGGCTTGAGCACCACCGGGCAGCCGGCCGCGACGGCGGGGGCGAGCTTGTGGGCCACGAGGTTCAACGGGAAGTTGAACGGGGTGATGGCGCCCACCACCCCGACCGGCACCCGCAGGGTGAAGGCCAGCTTGCCGGCGCCCGGCGGGCTGGCGTCGATCGGGACGACCTCCCCGGCGAGCGTGCGGGCGGCGACCGCCGCGAACGTGAAGGTCTGCACAGCGCGCTCGGCCTCGGCACGGGCGGTGCGGATCGGCTTGGCCGCCTCGAGCGCGATCGTGCGGGCGAGCTGCTCGCGGCGCTCGGCGAGCACACGGGCCGCGGCGTCGAGGATCTCGGCGCGCCGCCACGCCGGCAGCGGCTCGTCGAGCACGGCGCGCGCCGCGGCCACCGCGCCGTCGACGGCCGCGGCGTCGAGGTCGGGGACCCGGGCGAGCTCGGCGCCGTCGTAGGGGGCCCGGATCGTGCGATGGGCGCCGCCGGCACCGTCCACCCACCGCCCGGCGACGGGCACGGCGGTCACCTCCACGGGCCGCCTCCCGGCCGGGCGTGCCCGGATGACCACCGCCGCCCGCCCCTGGCGCCGGCAGCCCGCTCACGGCGCGGGGCCCTGGTCAGGTCCATGGGCGCGACTCTACGATTGACGGCGTGGAGCTCGGGGCGCTCCTCGAGGACGTGCTCGGGCGCGACCTCCCCGTCGCGGTCGAGGCTTACGACGGCAGCCGGCTGGGGCCGGCCGGCGCCCCGGCGACGCTGCGGATCCGCTCGCCCGACGCGCTGCGCCGCATCCTCACCGCCCCGGGCGAGCTGGGGCTGGGGCGGGCGTACGTCGCCGGCGACATCGACGTCGACGGCGACCTGTTCGCCGCCCTCGAGCTGCACGAGCGCCTGCCCGCGGTCCGCCTGACCGCCCGGCAGCTCGCCGCCGTCGCCCGCCTGGTCGGGCCGGCGGGCCTGCGCCCGCTGCCGCCCCCGCCCGAGGAGGCCCGCCTGCGGGGCCGGCGCCACAGCCGGGCCCGCGACGCCGCCGCCATCGCCCACCACTACGACGTGTCGAACCGCTTCTACGAGCTCGTGCTCGGGCCGTCGATGACCTACTCGTGCGCGGTGTTCACGAACCCCGCCGACACCCTCGAGCAGGCCCAGGCCAACAAGCACGAGCTCGTCTGCCGCAAGCTCGGGCTGCAACCGGGCATGCGCCTGCTCGACGTGGGCTGCGGATGGGGGACGCTCGCCCGCCACGCCGCCCGCCACCACGGCGCCCGGGTGCTGGGCGTGACGCTCAGCGCCGCCCAGGCCGAGTGGGCCGCCAAGGCCGTCGCCGACGAGGGCCTCGCCCAGCTCGTCGAGATCCGCCATTGCGACTACCGCGACGTCCACGAGCCACCGTTCGACGCCATCAGCTCGATCGGCATGTTCGAGCACGTCGGGCTCGACCGGCTCGGCGAGTACTTCGGGCACCTGCACAGCCTGCTGCGCCCGGGTGGGCGGTTGCTGAACCACGGGATCGCCCGCCCGCCGTTCCGGCGCAACCGCCTGCGCCGGCCCCGGACGTTCATCGACCGCTACGTGTTCCCCGACGGCGACCTGCACGAGGTCGGCGCGGTCGTCACCGCCGCGCAGCGGGCCGGGTTCGAGGCCCGGCACCTCGAGAACCTGCGGGAGCACTACGAGCTGACGCTGCGCCGCTGGGTCGCGAACCTCGAGGCCCACTGGGACGCCGCCGTCGCCGAGGCCGGGGAGGCCCGGGCCCGGGTGTGGCGCCTGTACATGGCGGCGTCGGCCCGGACCTTCGCCCGGGGCCGCACCCAGATCCACCAGCTCCTCGCCGTGCGGCCCACGGGCGGGAAGAGCGGCCTGCCCCTGCGCCCGGACTGGGGCCCGTGACGGCTCAGCGGTCACGGAGGGCCGAGATCAGCTCGGACTTGCTCATGCCCGAGCGGCCCTCGATGCCGACCTCCTTCGCCTTGTCGTAGAGCTCCTGCTTCGTCCAGTCCTCGTAGGACTGCGCCTTGCCGCCCTCACGGCCCGTCTCGGAGCGGGGCGAGTTGGCGATGCGGGCCGCCTTCTCCTTGCCCATCCCCTGCTCCCGGAGCCGCTCGTACTGGCGGTCGTCCTTGATGCTGGGTCCGTGGTCCTTGGTGGCCATGCCCGACGCGTTCCCCTCGACCCCGGGCCGGAAACGCCACGGCGGGACGGCTTCCTACGATGGCGGCGTGCCCCCGTCCCCCTGGCCGTTCCTCGACCACCCCGGCCCGCTCGCCATCGCGCACCGGGGCGGGGCGGGCGACTGGCCCGAGAACACCATGCCGGCGTTCGAGGGCGCCGTCCGCCTGGGCGACCGCTACGTCGAGACCGACGTGCACGTGACCGCCGACGGGGTGCTGCTCGCCTTCCACGACGACCGCCTCGACCGGGTCACCGACCGCACCGGCGTGGTCGCCGAGCTGCCGTGGTCCGAGGTGGCCACGGCCCGGGTCGACGGGCGCGAGCATCATGACCGACCGCCCCCCCGTGCTTCGGGACGTCCTCAGCCAGCGCGACGGGTGGGTGGCCTGAGCGGCGCCATGGAGCTCCCCCTCACCCCGCTCGACTTCCTCGACCGGGCCGCCCGGCTGTTCCCCCGGCGCCAGGGCGTGATCGCCGGCGAGCGGCGCTTCACCTACGCCGAGTACGCCGAGCGGTGCCACCGCCTGGCCCACGCCCTCACCGACGAGCTCGGGGTCCGGCCCGGGGACCGCGTGGCGTGGCTCGGCGGGAACACCCACGAGGTGCTCGAGGCGTACTACGGGGTGCTGCTGGCCGGGGGCGTCCTCGTGCCCCTCAACATCCGCCTCGGGCCCGCCGAGCTGCGCTTCTGCCTCGATGACGCCGGGCCCGCCGTGCTGTTCCGCCACCCCGACCAGCCCGACCCCTCGGCCGGCGCCGGTGGGACCGGCCGAGTGCGCCGGGTCGTGCTCGGCGACGAGCACGAGGCGCTGCTGTCGGCCCAGCCCGCCGCGCCGGTCGAGCGCCCGGCGCTGGACGAGTCCGATCCGGCCGAGATCTTCTACACCAGCGCTCGCCGGGCGCGACACGACCAGCCTGGTGCAGGTGTCGATCGGCGGCGCGCCCGCCGGTCCCGACCTGCTCGCCGAGGTGGAGGACCGGCTCGGCTGCGAGTGCATCTGCGGCTACGGCATGACCGAGTCGAGCCCCACGCTCACCCGATCGCTCGACAAGCCCGGCGAGCCGCCTGCCCGGGCCCGGCGGGCGACCACGGGCCTGCCGATCCTCGGGGTCGACGTGCGGGTGCTCGGCGACGGCGACGAGGAGGTGCCGTGGGACGGCGTGACCACCGGCGAGGTGTGCGCCCGGTCGAACCACGTGATGACCGGCTACTGGAACCGTCCCGCCGAGACGGCCGAGGCTCTGCGCGGCGGCTGGCTGCGCACGGGCGACGTGGCCGTGGTCGACCCCGACGGCTACCTCACGATCGTCGACCGCAAGAAGGACGTGATCGTCTCGGGGGGCGAGAACATCTCGAGCGTGCAGGTCGAGAAGTGCCTGGCGGCGCACCCCGCGGTGCGGGAGGTCGCCGTGGTGGGCATGCCCCACCAGCGCTGGGGCGAGGTCCCCCGGGCCTGGGTGGAGCTGCACCCGGGCGCCGAGGTCACCGAGGCCGAGCTCATCGGGTGGGTGCGCGACCGCCTGGCGCACTTCAAGGCCCCGCACGAGGTGGTGTTCGTGGACGCCCTGCCGGTCGGCGGCACCGGCGAGGTGCTCAAGCACGAGCTCAGGCGGCGCGACCCGCCCCCCCGTCAAGAGGCGCCTTCGGGGCGCCGTCGGGCCGGTGGTGCTCCGAGGCGATGAAGTACCCCAGCAGCAGGAACAGGTTGGCGAAGTACAGCCAGATGCACAGCAGCACCACGGCGGCCATCCCCGTGCCCGCCACCTGCTCCTCGAAGTCGGCTGCCTCCCCCGCCCAGAGGGCGAACCCCACCGACATGACGGCGATGGCCGCGGCGGCGACGCCGGCGCCGAGAGCCAGGGACCGCACGCCGATCGGCCGGGGCCCGAACAGGCGGTAGATCACGCCCAGGACCACGGCGGTGGCGGCGAACCCGCCCACGAGCCCGCCGCCCCAGCCCAGCACCCGCACCAGCCAGCCGTCGTCAGCGGCGCCACCCGCCACCGACGCGATCAACAGGGCGCCCATGACGAACACGGGCAGGGTGGCCACGATCACGAGCGTCTTCAGCCGCCCCCGGACCCCGGCGAGGCTGCGCTCGGGCTCCTCGCTCAGCACGTCGAACGAGCGCAGGAGGCCCGAGCCGTAGCGGCTCGCGGTCCACAGGGCGGCGGCGAGCGCCGGGATCCCGAGCCGGCCGCCGACCTCGGCGAGGTTGTCGAACATGCGGTCCACGCCCGTGCCCGCCGGCAGCAGCTCCGCCAGCCGCTCGCCGTAGTCCCGGATGCGGTCGGGGTCGATGAAGGCCCCGGTGATCCAGAAGGCGATGAGCAGCGTGGGCACGACCGAGACGAGGGCGTAGAACGCGAGCGAGCTGGCGAAGACCGCCACGTCGGTGTCGAGGATGCGCCGGGCGACCTTCTCGGGGACGCCGGGCAGCCGCTCGAGCGTGGCCTCGGTGTACTCGTGGGCCTTCTCCCCGGCGTCGCTCGCGAGCTCGCCGGCGCGGTCGCGCAGCTCGTCGACGGAACGCACCTGCGCACCATTCCCGGCCCCGTCGGTCGTCAAGCGCGCGCGGGGAGCAGGGCGTTGGGGTTGAGGATGCCGGCGGGGTCGAGGGCGTGCTTGATCGCCGCGAACGCCGCGAGCTCCGCGGGCGACCGGTTCAGGTGCAAAAAGGCGCGCTTGGCCGTGCCGATGCCGTGCTCGGCGCTGATGCTCCCCCCGAGCTCGGCCACGAGGCCGAGCACCGCCGCCTCGACGTCGGTGACGGCGCTGGGCGGCCCGGAGGCGCCCATCACGTTGACGTGGAGGTTCCCGTCGGCGGCGTGGCCGAACAGGATGCACCGGGCGCCCGGCGCGGCGCCGGCGACCCGGGCGCGCACCGCGGGCACGAACGCGGCCAACCGGGCGGCGGGGAGGGTCACGTCGAGCTTCACGGGCGGGCCGCCGGCCTGGACGGCCTCGGTGTGGGACTCCCGGTACGCCCACAGCCGGGCCCGGGTGGCGGTGTCGGTCCCCACGGCGACGGCGGCGGGCTGGTCGGCGAGCCCGGCGACGGCGGCGGCGAGCCGGTCGGCGGGGTCGTCGTGGGCCGCGCACTCGAGCAGCAGGTACGTGTCGTGGGGGTCGGGGAACGGCGGCGTCAGGCCGGTCACGTCGCACACGAGGGCGAGCCCGTCACCGAAGAACACCTCGGCGGCATCCAGGTCGACCAGCCGGTGGCGCGCCGCGCCGGCGGCGGCGAGGGCGGGCTCGACGCCGGGGAAGGCGAGCAGGGCGGTCACCCGCTGGTCGTACCGGGGGACGAGGCGGAGGCGGGCGGCGGTGACGACCGCCAGGGTTCCCTCGCTCCCGCACAGCAGCCCGGCGAGGTCGTAGCCCGTGTTGTCCTTGGCCAGCCCGCCGAGGTGGCTGAGCACCTCGCCGGTCGAGCGGACGGCCTCGACCCCGGCGACCTGGGCGCGCATGGGGCCGTGGCGCACCACCCGGAGGCCACCGGCGTTGGTCGCGACCATCCCGCCGATCGTCGCCGAGTCGCGGGCGGCGAGGTCGACCCCGACGTCGAGGCCTTCGTCCCGCGCGGTCCGCTGCACGGCGGCGAGCGTCGCGCCGGCGCCGGCCGTCACCTGCGCCGCGAGCGGATCCACCGGTCCGATGGTCGCGAGCCGGCGCAGGCTGAGCACCACCTCGCCCGCCAGGGGCACGCCGCCCCCGACGAGTCCGGTGTTGCCGCCCTGGGGGACGACGGCGACGCCCTCCGCCGCGCAGCGGGCGAGCACGGCGGCCACCTCGCCGGCCGACCCCGGGCGGACGACGGCGGGCGTGGCGCCCCGGAACCGCCCCGTCCAGTCCGTGGCGTACGACGCCGTCACGTCGGGCGCCGTGAGCACGTGGGCGTCACCCACCACCTCCGCCAGCGCCCGCTCGATGCCTGTCATCGCCGCCCACCGTACGCACCCCACACCCCCGCCCACCCCGACCGCCGCCGGTTCTGGGGGGGCCGGGTCTCACCCTCGTGGAACCAGAGCCCCCCAGAACGGGTCGCGAGCGGGGCGTGCCGCTACCAGCCGGCGGCGTCGCCGGTGCGGGGGCGCGGGTCGGTGGCGCCCGCGAGGTGGTCGCCGGCGACGAGGATCACGTGGGCGTGCCCGAAGTCCGCCGAGAACGCCGCCTCCCGGCGGACCCGGTGGCCGCGCTCGGCCAGGCCCGCGTCCCAGGCGCCGGGGGCGTGGCCCTCGACGCGGACGGTGACGGCGCCGCCCTGCGACCACGTGTCGAAGCCGGTCTCGCCGGCCCCCAGCACCCAACGCCCGGCGGCGAGCGCCGGACCCGGTTCCTCGCCGTGCACCAGCAGGCGGGCGAGCAGTTGCAGGAGCACCTGCGGCTGGGAGTCGCCACCCATCGTCCCGAGCACGCCGGCGAGCGAGCCGTCGCCGGGCCGGGTGAGGAGCGCGGGCGCGAGGGTGTGCGGCGGCCGCCGGCCCGGGCCGTAGGCGGCCGGGTGGCCCGGCTCCAGCGAGAAGCCGGTGCCGCGGTTGTGCAGGAAGATCCCCGTCGACGGCTCCACGATGTGGGCCCCGAACCCGGCGGCGTTCGACTGGATGAGCGACACGCCCATGCGGTCGGGGTCGACGGCGGCGAGGTGGATGGTGCCGCCCGCCCGCGGCACCGGATCGCCGAGCGCCGCCGCCCGGCGGGCATCGACGGCGGCGCGCCGCGGCGCCAGCCGGCCCGGGGCGATCAGGGCGGCACCGTCGGCGGCGTCGTGCAGGACGGCCGGTCGGTCGTGACCCACCTGGCGGGCGGTCTCGACCAACAGGTGCGCCCAGCCCGGATCGTCGGGGTCGTCGGGCAGGGCCAGCCCGGCGGCGACCCACGCTCCGGCGAGGGTCAGGTACCCCTGGGACGGCGGCGGCACCGTCCAGATCCGCCGGCCCCACGCGTCGACGTGCAGCGGCTCGACCCAGCGCGCCTGGGGCCGGGCCAGGTCCTCGGCGGTGAACTCGCCCGCGCCGAGTGCCACCAGTCCCTGGCCGAACTCGCCCTCGTAGAACGCGGCGCGCCCGCCCTCCACGACGGCGCGCAGGGTCCGGGCCACGCCGGGCCGGGTGATGCGGTCACCGGGGCGGATCGGCATGCGGCGGGCGAAGTCCTCGGCGCCCGGGAGGTCCGCCACCAGCGCAGCGCTGGCGGCGAGCGTCGGCGAGGCGGGGAAGCCGCCCTCGGCGTAGCCGACGGCGGGCCCCAGGACGTCGGCGAGGGGCGCCCGCCCGTACCGGTCGTGGAGGGCCAGCCAGCCGTCGACGCAGCCGGGGACGGTCACGCAGCGGATGTCCCCGCGGAAGGGCATGACGGTCGCCCCCTCGGCCCGGAGGCGCGCCGCGTCGGCACCGGACCCAGCCGATCCGGCGGCGTCGAGCGCGGCGGGGGCCCCCGCTTGGTCGTGCACGAGCGCGAACAGGTCGCCCCCCAGGCCGCACCCGTGCTGCCACACGACGGTGAGCACCGCGCTGGTGGCGACGGCCGCGTCGACGGCGTTGCCGCCGGCGCGCATGACGGCCACGCCGGCCGCCGAGGCGAGCTGGTCCACCGAGCACACCATCCCGTTCGGAACCCGCCGGGTTGCGTACGGGGCCAGGGCGCGCAGCATCGCCGCACCGTACCGCCCGCGGTGCCCGCCGCCCCCGTGTCGGCCTGGCTCAGTCGAGCAGCCCCAGGTCGGGGCGGCGGCCGTCGGGCTCGGGGTGCTCGCCGGCGGCGGCGAAGTGGACGCGGGCGGCCTGCTCGCGCTCGGCGGCCTCGTCGGGGCGGCCCAGCTCCCGCAGGACGACGGCGAGGTTGTGGTCGCAGGCGGCGGCGGCGAGCTCCCGTCCCTCCTCTGCGAACCGGGCACGTGCCGCTTCGAGCGCGGCACGGGCGCCCTCCAGGTCCTCCAGCGACCGGAGGCACGCGGCCGCGTTCTGCTCGCACGCGGCCACGTCGAGCGATCGGCCGGCCGCAACGAAGGCGGCCCGAGCCTCGCGGAGGCGCTCGAGGGCCTCGGCGGCCCGGCCCAGGTCGAACAGCACGACCCCGAGGTTGTGGTCGCACACCGCGACCTCGTGCCGGCGCCCGGCGTCGACGAACACGGCCCGGGCATCCTCGAGGGCGTCGTAGGCCTGCACGTGGCGGCCGAGGGCGTGGAGGATCACGGCGGCGTTGTGGTCGCACACCGCCACGGCGTCGGCATCCCCCGACTCGGTGAACGCCGTCCAGGCCGTCTGCAGCAACAGCAGCGCCTCGTCGTCCTCGCCCCGGGCGTGGAGGCAACGGGCCAGCTCGTGGTCGCAGCGCGCCACCTCGAGCTCGTCGCCGGCTTCCTCCATCGCAGCGCGGGCGGCGCGCAGGTGGGCCTCGGCCTCGTCGACCCGGCCGAGACCGAGGAGCACGCCCCCGGCCAGCAGGTCGCAGCGCGCCAGCTCGGCCGGGCGGGCGCCCTCGCGCTCGAGCGCCACCCGGGCGGCGCCGACCGTCTCGAGCGCCGCTGCGGGCCGTCCCGCCCGCTGCTGGGCGGCGGCCAGCCGCTGCAGGGCCCGGGCCCGCTCGAGACCCTCGGCGGCGGCGACCGCGGCCTGCAGCCGGGCCAGGCGCTCGTCCGCCGTGCCCGCCGGCGTGCCGGGCGCGGTCACGGGCGGCCCTCCCCCCGCGGTGCACCCCACCGCCGGCCGCTCCCCCCTTGCCGCGCCGTCACCCGGTCACGGCTCCTGGCGGATGGCCTCACCCGCGAGGGCGGCGAGCACGTCGGCGGCGGCCCGCTCACCCGATCGCACGGCGCCGTCCATGTAGCCGTTCCACACGGCGGCGGTCTCGGTGCCCGCCCAGTGGACCCGACCGTGAGGCCGGCGGAGCGCCGGACCCAGCTGCGTCCAGGCCCCGGGCACCAGGTGGGCGCCGTAGCAACCGCCGGCCCACCGGTCGGCCGCCCAGTCCTTCTCCAGGACCTCGACCGGCCGGCGGGCCTCCGGACCGAACAGCCGGGCGAAGCACTCGAGCACCGCGGCGCGGCGCTCCTCGGCCGGGAGGGCACCGAGCTCGCGTGCGTCCCGGCCCTCGACGAAGCCGAGCAGCACGCCGGGCGAGCCCGCCTGCGGCGTGTTGTCGAACGTGACCCGCACGGGTCCGACGTCGCTCGTGCCCTGGCCGTTGAGGCCCGCGGCCCGCCAGAACGGCTCGTCGTAGACCGCCATGCACTTGATCACCGCGCCCATCGGCATCTTCTGCACGAGCTGGGCGCGGCCGGCGGGCAGGGGCGGGTCGAACTCGATGCGGTTCAGCACGGCGGGCGGGACGGTGACGATCGCGGCGCGGGCGGACACCGTGCGCCCGCCGGCCTCGACCGTCACGCCGGAATCGTCCTGGCGCACGGCGCGCGCCGGCGCCGACAGCACGACCCGCTCGCCCAGCCGGTCCGCCAGCCGTTCGCTCACCAGCTGCGAGCCCCCGACGAACCGGGTCTCCTGGGCGCCGTCGCGCGTGGCGAGCAGGCGCTCGAGCGTGCCGCCGGAGTGGACGTAGAAGAGGAAGTGCAGGAACGACAGCTCGGCGGGCTCGGCCGCGAACACGGCGGCGACCATCAGGCGCAGCAGGTCGCGGGCGCCCTTGGTGACGACGTTGCGGCGCAGCCACGTCTCGAGGGTCTGGCCGTCCCAGTCCTCGGCCCGGGCCGCCCGCCACGGGCGCTCGAGGGGCACCGTGGCCGCCATGCGGTCGAGCCGGCTCTGCGCCTGCTGGATGTCGAGCAGCACCCGCTTCGGCAGCGGCGCGAGGCCCCGGTGCTCCTGGGTCGTGCCGTCCCAGTGCAGCACCGAGCTGCCCGTCGTCCACGTCGGGTAGGTGGCCACGTCGAGCTCCTCGGCCAGGGCGAGCATGCGGTCCTGCGTGGGGCCGATCCACTGCCCGCCGACCTCGAGCGGCGTGCCGTCGGCGGTGGCCTGGTTCAAGGTCCGGCCCCCGACCCGGTCCTGGGCCTCGAGCACGAGCACGTCCCGGCCGGCGGCCACCAGGTCCCGCGCGGCGGCGAGGCCGGCCAGGCCGGCACCGATGACCACGACGTCGCACGCCTGTTGCTCAGGGACCACGGTCGCGCACGCTACACGGGCCTCGCGGCGCGACCGCTCG
>SIRW01000103.1 GCA_004366205.1 Actinomycetota bacterium
CGGCCGCCGTGCAGGCCGACCTCTGGCAGGGCGCCGAGCTGCTGGCCGACGCCGCCGGGCGGGGCTGCTGGGTCGGGTACTCGATGGGCGGGCGCTACTGCCTGCACGTGGCCCTCGCCCGGCCCGACGTCGTGACCGGCCTGGTGCTCGTCGGCGCCACCGGCGGCATCGACGACCCCGCCGAACGGGCGGCCCGGCGCGCGGCCGACGAGGCGCTGGCGGCGTCGATCGAGACCGACGGCGTCGACGCCTTCCTCGAGCGCTGGCTCGCCCAGCCGCTGTTCGCCGGGCTCGACGAGGCCGGCGCGGGGATCGAGGCCCGGCGCGAGAACACCGCTGCCGGTCTGGCCGGCAGCCTGCGGCTGGTGGGGACCGGCACCCAGGAGCCCCTGTGGGACCGGCTCGGCGCCATCGACGTGCCCGTCCTCGTGGTCGCCGGCGCCGACGACGCCAAGTTCACCACCGCCGGCAAGCGCCTCGTCGCCTGCATCGGCCCGGTCGCCGAGCTCGCTCTCGTGCCCGGCGCGGGCCACACCGCCCACCTGGAACGGCCGGATGCCTTCCTGCACATCCTCCGCCGCTGGCTCGCCCGCCACGGTCTCTGACCCACCCGGCGGTCAACCGCTGAGGGCGAGACCGAGGGCCAGAAGGCAGCCGGCAACGAGCTGGACCCGGCCGGTAGTCTCGAGGACGGGAACCAACGCCACGCCGGCCGCACCCGAGCGCACCCACGCGATCGGCCACCAGGCCAGCGGGGCGGCCAGCAGCCCCAGGGCGGCACCGGGACGGCTGGGTACGACGACCAGCACGGCGACGAAGGCGCCCACCAGGAGCGCCACGAACAGGGTGCGGGTGCGGGCGTCGCCCAGCTGCACGGCGAGGGTGCGCTTGCCCGCCCGGGCGTCGCCGGGGATGTCCCGCAGGTTGTTCGCGACCAGCAGGGCGGTGGCGAGCAGCCCCACCGGCACCGCCGCCTCGACGGCGGTCAGCGTGACGGCCTCGACCTGCACGAACGTGGATCCGACCGTGGCCACCAGCCCGAAGAAAACGAACACGAACACCTCGCCCCAGCCGGCGTAGCCGTAGGGACGGGGCCCGCCGGTGTAGAGCCAGCCGGCGGCGAAGCACGCCGCCCCGACCGCGACGAGCCACCACGTGGTCGCCGCCGCCAGCGCCAGCCCCGCCGCTGCCGCCACACCGAAGGCCGCCAGCGCCGCCCGCTTCACCGCCCCCGGGGTCGCCAGGCCGGCCGCCACGAGCCGCACCGGACCGACCCGGTCGGCGTCGGTGCCCCGCACCCCGTCGTGGACGTCGTTGGCGTAGTTCGTCCCGACCTGAACGGCCAGGGCGACCACGAGGGCGGCGGCCGCCCGCCACCAGGCGATCCCGCCCTCGGCCGCGCCCACCGCGGCGCCCGTGCCGACGAGCACCGGGACGACCGCGGCCGGCAGCGTCCGGGGCCGGGCGCCCGCCAGCCAGGTCGAGAGGTCGGCGCGGGCCACGGGCGACGTACGGTAGCCGCCGTGCCCCGACTGGTCCCGATCGACGCCACCGGCGACGTCGCGTTCGTGGAGGCCCTGCAGCGGGCGTGGGACGCAGGTGACGCCGTGCTGCCCGTCGACCCCCGCCTCCCCCGACCCGCCCGCGAGCGCCTGCTCGCCGACCTGCGGGCGGGTGAGGAGGTCGAGCCCGGCGACGCCCTCGTCGTCGCCACCAGCGGCACGACGGGCGAGCCGAGGGGCGCCGTGCTCACCCACGATGCCGTCGCCGCCGCCGCCCGCGCCACCAGCGAGCGCCTGGCCGTCGACCCGGGTGCCGACCGGTGGCTGGCGTGCCTGCCCCTGGCCCACGTCGGCGGCCTGGGCGTGGTGACCCGGGCCGTGCTCACGGGCACTCCCCTCACGCTCCTCCCCCGCCCCGACCCCGCGGCGGTGGAGGGCGCCGCCCGGTCCGGCGCCACGCTCGTGTCGCTGGTGCCGACCGTGCTCGGTCGCATCGACGCCGCCCTGTTCCGCACCGTCGTGCTCGGTGGCGCCGCGCCGCCCGCCGTGCGGCCGCCCAACGTGGTCACCACCTACGGCCTCACCGAGACCGGCGGCGGCGTCGTCTACGACGGCGTGCCCCTCGACGGGGTCGAGGTGCGCGTCGTCGCCGGCGAGATCCACGTCCGGGGCCCCACGCTGCTGCGGGCGATGCGCGACGGCACCGACCCCAAGGACCCCGACGGGTGGCTGCCCACCCGAGATGCCGGCGCCCTCGACGCGTGCGGTCGCCTCGTGGTGCACGGCCGCGTCGACGACGTGATCGTCACCGGAGGCGAGAACGTGTGGCCCGATCCCGTCGAGGCGGCGCTGGTCACCCACCCGGCGGTCGCCGAGGCCGCCGTGGTCGGGCGGCCCGACCCGGAGTGGGGCCAGCGGGTGGTGGCGTGGGTCGTCCCCCGCGACGCCGGCGAGCCGCCGGCGCTCGACGAGCTGCGCGACCACGTGCGGGCGACGCTGCCGGCCTGGGCCGCACCCCGCGAGCTGGTCCTCACCGACCGCCTCCCCCGCACGGCGCTCGGCAAGGTCCGCAGGAAGCGGCTGGCATGACCCCGGTGTTCTTCGACCGCCCCCGCGACTTCTGGGACCTCCAGGAGCAGGTCTTCACCCGCCACGACGAGGGCCGCTACGCCGACGCCCTGGCGCTGGTCGACGAGCACGAGGACCGCTGGCCCGAACGGGCCGACCGCACGGTGTTCTGGCGGGCGTGCCTGCTGTGCCGGCTGGGCCGGGTCGCCGACGCCCTCGACGTGCTGCAGGCCGCCGCCGATCGGGGGATGTGGTGGAGCGAGCACGCCCTGAAGGGCGACGTCGACCTCGAACCTCTGTGGTCCGAGACCGGGTTCCAGCGCCTGGCCGTGGCCATGCGCGCCCGGCAGGAGGAGGCGACGCGCCGGGCGACGCCGGTGCTCGAGGTGACGCCCCCGGAGGCCTGGTTGGCGGGCGAGGACGTCGCCCTGCCGCTGTTGATCGGCCTCCACGGCCGCGGCGAGGCCGTCCCCGCCGGCGGCGGTCCCTGGCGCGCCGCGGTCGAGCTGGGCTGGCTGGTCGCCCAGCCGCAGGCGTCCACACCGATCTCGACCACCGCCTACGCCTGGGACGACCCGGCCCGCAGCGAGCAGGAGGTGCTCGGCCACCACGCCCGCTTGCTGGCCGACTACACCGTCGACCCCGACCGGGTCGTGCTCGCAGGGTTCTCGCAGGGCGGGACGCTCGCCCTGCGCCTCGCCCTGTCGGGTGCCCTGCCCGCCCGGGGCGTGATCGCCGTGTGCCCGTCGGGTGGGGCGGCCGCCGAGCAGGTCGCGTCGCTCGTGCCCCAGGGCGCCGCCCGCCGGGTCCGGACCTACCTCGTCACCGGCGAGCGCGACTACGCCCTCGACAGCACCCGGGCGCTCGGCCGGGCGCTGGCCGCGGCGGGCGCGCCGGTCGGCCTGGTGGTGGAGCCCCACCTGGGGCACCGCTACCCTCCCGACCTGCCCCACGTCCTGGAGCGGGGCCTGTCGTTCTGCTCGCACTGAGCTGCGTCCGGCGCGCGGGCTCTCCGTCACGGGGACGGTCCTGCCGGCGGCGGGTCAGGCGGCGGGACGCCGAGGGGGCGCGCCGTCCTCGAGCTCGTCGAGGATGCCGAGCAGGTGGGCGAGGTGCGCGGGCGAGCCGGGGTCGACCGCCGCGGTGCGCACGAGCACGCCCTGGGCGAGGCGGGCGGCCCCGGCCTCGGCCACGCGCTGCTCCACGACCTCGGCCAGTCGCCGGGCGATCAGCTCGTGGTCGCCGGCCGGCCAGGGGCCGTGACGCCGCAGCCGGGCGCACGTGGCGGCGCGGGCGGTGCTGTGCCGGGCGCCCGCCCGGGCGGCGAGCTCGGCGGCGAGACGGCGGGCGTCGCCGGCGGGGACGTCGCGCAGCATCCCGTAGGCGGCGCCGGCGAAGCCCGGCCAGCGCGAGTAGGCGTCCACGACCCAGGGGACGAATCGGCGCTCCAGGTGCGTCAGGTCGTACTCGACCGTGCTCGTCACCGCGGCCGTGCGCACCACGACGACCGGGGCGCCGGACAGCACGCACCGCTCGGTCCAGCGGGCGGCGACGGCCTCGGACCCGTCGGGGATCTCGAGGTAGCCGCGCCGCTCGGCGTCGCGCAGGTCGTCGTCGGTGGTTTCGAGGGTGGTCATGGGTCGTGGCCTCTCGGGCCCGGGCCGTGTACCCGGTCCTGCTCTGTGACGAACGCATGAACAGCCTGGTTCCATGCACGTGACACGTGAAATGCGTCACGCCGCCGCCCGAGCGGCATGGGCGCCTCAACCTGCGGCGGACGGACGGACGAGGGCGCCGCCGTCGATCACGAGGGTGTGCCCGGTGATCCACGACGCCGCCTCGCTCGCGAGGAACAAGGCGGCGTTGGCGATGTCCTCGGGTTCGCCCAGGCGCTGGAGGGGCAGCCGGCGGGCGATGGCCTCCTCGGCCGGCTCCCACAGGGCCCGGGCCATGTCGGTCTTGACCAGCCCGGGGGCGAGGGCGTTGACCCGCACCCCGGGGGCGAGCTCGGCGGCGAGCGTCTGCGTGAGGTGGATGAGCGCCGCTTTGGTGGCGTTGTAGATGCCGATGGCGGGTTCGACGGACATCCCGCCGATCGACGACGTGTTGAGCACCACCCCGCCGCGCTCGCGCATCGAGCGGCGCCACGCCTCCTGGGTCCACACCAGCGCACCCCGCAGGTTCACCTGCCAGGTCTTGTCGTAACGGGGCAGGTCGATGTCGATGCTCGGGCCCATGTAGGGGTTGGTGGCGGCGTTGTTCACGAGGACGTCCACGGCGCCGTGGCGGTCGACGCACGCCGCCACGCAGGCGGCAGCCTGCTCGGGGTCACCGGCATTGGCCGCGAACCAGTCGACCTGGCCCTCCATCTCGCCGGCCGCCTCCCGCAGCGCGTCCTCCTTGCGCGACGAGATCATCACCGTCGCCCCCGCCGCCGCGAACGTGGCGGCGATCGCCCGCCCGATGCCCCGCGACCCGCCCGTCACCAGCGCGACCTTCCCGTCCAGCCTCAGCTCCATGGTCCCGCACACTACTGACGCCCCGTGAGCGGCTGGGTGCGAACTGCCGGTGCGGCGGCGCGCCGTTGCGCGCGGCGTCGGTCAGGGGCTGGTCGTGCGGATGCGGACCGCCGGCGCGCCCGCGGCGAGCTCGGCGATGTCGCCGGGATCGGCGGTCACGACGAGGCCGCCGCCGGCGGGCACGCACACGGCGACGACGTGGGCGTCGACGATCCGGTCGGAGCCGCTGCCGGTGGCGTCGAGGATGGCGCCGACCTGACGGGCGAGCGTGAAGTCGGTGTCGACGAGCCTGACCGCCGGGCGCTCCCCCCGCTCGCGACGGTGGCGACCCACTGCGGCCTCGAGCGACCGCGTGCGGGCGCGGCCGCGGGCGACCTCGGCGCAGACCACGGTCGGGGTGACGACCTCCCGGCCACGGTGCAGCGCCTCGGCGAGCAGGGCGCGCAGCCCTTCCGGGGGCGGGTCGGCGGCTAGGCCCTCGAGTCCGGCGGCGTCGAGGACCAGCGGTGCCCCGCTCATGCCACGGGTGCAGCCCCGTGCCGGGCCCGAGGCCCCGGCGTCGGGTCGGTCGCCGCGGCCGCGGTGGCGTCGAGGTCGTCGAACGCGTGCCGGGCGGCGGCCGCCGCACCATCGCTGACCGGGCCGAAGCGGGCGTCCCACTCGGCGAGCAGCCGCTCCAGGGCGGCCGCCCGGGCCCGCCGGTCGACCTCTTGGGCGAGGGCGGCGTTCACCACGCCCGAGAGGGATCCGGCACCGAGCGTCCGCACGGCGTCGACCAGGTCCTCGTCGACCGTCACCGTGATCTTCCTCTTCGCCATACAATCATCCTACCGCACGTTGCCGTGGAGCCGACCGACCGGAGATCGAACCGTGAACCGCCTCGCCACCGAGAGCAGCCCGTACCTCCGCCAGCACCGGGACAACCCGGTGGACTGGTACCCGTGGGGCGAGGAGGCCTTCGCGCGGGCCCGGGCCGAGGACAAGCCCGTCCACCTCTCCGTCGGCTACGCCGCCTGCCACTGGTGCCACGTGATGGCCCACGAGAGCTTCGAGGACCCGGCCACGGCCGAGGTCATGAACGAGCTGTTCGTGAACGTGAAGGTCGACCGCGAGGAACGCCCCGACGTCGACGCCATCTACATGCAGGCCGTCCAGGCCATGACCGGGCGCGGCGGCTGGCCCATGACGGTGTTCCTCACCCCCGAAGGCGAGCCGTTCTACGCGGGGACCTACTTCCCGAACGAGTCCCGTCACGGCATGCCGTCGTTCCTCGACGTCTGCCGGGCCGTGGGCGACGCCTGGCGCCAGCGCCGGGAGGACGTGCTCGCCCAGGCGGCGCAGCTGACCGAGTCCCTGAAGCGGGCCGAGCAGCTCACCCCCGCCGAGTCGCTGCCCTCCGCGGACGTGCTCGACACCGCCGCCGACGAGCTGCTCGCCCGCCACGACCCTGACTGGGGCGGCTTCGGCACAGCGCCCAAGTTCCCCCAGACCGACGCCCTCGAGCTGCTGCTGCGGGTCCACCACCGCAGCGGCCGGCGGGTGCTGCTCGAGGCCGTCACCACCTCGCTCGACGCCATGGCCTCCGGCGGGATCTACGACCACCTGGGCGGCGGCTTCGCCCGCTACTCGGTCGACGCCCACTGGCTCGTGCCCCACTTCGAGAAGATGCTCTACGACCAGGCCCTGCTCGCCCGCGCCTACCTGCACGCCTGGCAGGTGACGGGCGAGCCCCGCTACCGCCAGGTCCTCGACGAGACGATCGGCTACGTGCTGCGCGACCTGCGCGCCCCGGGCGGCGGCTTCTACTCGTCCGAGGACGCCGACTCCGAGGGGGTCGAGGGCAAGTTCTACGTGTGGTCCGAGGACGAGGTCCGGGCGGTCTGCGGGGACGACGCGGACGCCGCCGTCGCCTGGTACGGCGTCACCGCGCAGGGGAACTTCGAGGGCGCCAACATCCTGTTCCGCCCGGTGCGCGGCGACCTGCTGCGCCCCGCCGAGGTGGAGCGGGCCCGCCAGGCGCTGTTCGCGACGCGGGAGCGGCGGGTGCGTCCCGGCCTCGACGACAAGGTGCTGACCGAGTGGAACGGGCTGATGCTCTCGACGCTGGCGGAGGCGGCCGCCACCACCGGCGACGAGACGTGGCGCGCCGCGGCGGTCGCCACCGGCGAGTTCCTGCTCGCCAACCTGCGGGACCGCAGCGGCCGCTGGCTGCGGTCCTGGCAGGCCGAGGCCGGCGCCCGCCACCGGGCCTACGCCGCCGACCACGCCGCCCTCCTCGACGCGTTCACCCGCCTGGCGGAGTGCACGGGCGAGGCCCGTTGGATCGCCGAAGCCGAGGCGGTCGCCGGCGCCCTGCTCGAGCACCACCGCGACCCCGAGCGCGGCGGGTTCTTCACGACCGCCCACGACGCCGAAGCCCTCGTCACCCGCCCGAAGGACCTGGTGGACGACGCCACCCCCTCGGCCAACAGCCTGGGCGCCGTCGCCCTGTTGCGCCTGGGCGCGCTCACCGGGGAGCGGCGCTTCGCCGAGGCCGCCCTCGAGGTGGTGCGTTTGCTCGGCGGGATCGCCGAGCAGCACCCGGTGGCCGTCACCCACCTCCTCGGCGCCGTCGAGCTCCTGGCCCGGGGCACCGTCGAGGTGGCCGTGGTCGGCGACCGGCCCGACCTGGTGCGTGCCGTGCAGGCCCGGTACCTCCCCCGGGCCGTGCTGGCGTGGGGCGAGCCCTACGACTCGCCGCTGTGGGAGCAGCGCGAGCCGGGCCGGGCCTACGTGTGCCGGGGGTTCACCTGCGAGGCTCCCGCCACCGACGTCGAGACCCTCACCGCCCAGCTCACCGCCGCCTGAGCGGCCCCTGGCGCCGGGAACGCCTTCCGCAACTCGGCGCCCGGCGTGGGGCGGGGCCCTGAGCGCGGGTTCGCGAGCAGCAGCCCGCCGGTCGCCGCCGGCGTCACCAGCCGCCCCGGTGGACGGCGTCGTCGAAGGGCCGGCGGGGGCGGCCGGCGGAGGCGGCGGGCGCGTCGCCGGCCTCGGCGGGCCAGCCGAGGGCGATGGTGCCGATGGGCCGGCGGCCGGCGGGCACGCCGAGCCGGGCGAGCAGCTCGGCCTCGTGGGCGAAGATCCCGAAGAACAGGGCGCCGAGGCCCTCGTCGACGGCGGCGAGCAGCATGAGCATGACCGCCATGCCGGCGTCGACGTCCCAGTAGGGGACGGGCCAGCGGGCTTCGTCGTCGAGGCCGGTGCGGGCCTTGTCGGGCTCGCGGTAGCGGTCGAGGTAGGCCTGCTTGTCGGGCACGGGCAGCACGAGCACCGGCGCGTCGAACAGACCCTGCCAGCGGAACCGGGCGCGCCGCTCGGGGTCGGGGAACGTGACGTCCCAGTACCGGGCGGTCTGCTCGGGACCCTCGAGCACGAGGAGGTCGAGGCCCTGGCTGAAGCCGGCCGACGGCCCCCGCAGACCGGCCCGCAGCACGCGGTCGAGCACGTCGGCGGGCACCGGCCGGCCGTCGAAGGCGCGCACCATCCGCCGGCGGCGGATGACCTCGGCGAGCTCCATCGCCCCGGTGCGGCGCCGAGGCGGCCGCGCTCAGGCGCCCAGGGCGGCGAGGTCCTCGGCCATGGCCCAGCCGAAGGCGATGAGGCAGTCGCCCCGCTTGGCGTCCACGGCGGCGAACTGCTTGGCCACCTCGGGGTCGATGTCGCCGTCCTTGGCGGCCTCGTAGTCGAGGACGCACGCGGCGGCGCCGTCGCCCTTGGCGATGAAGGCCCGGTCGTCGTAGTCGGCGTCGACGCCGAAGCGCTTGGCGAGCCGGCGGCCCCAGGCCCGCTCCTCGCCGCTGGCCTTGTGGCCGGGTCGGGGGACCACGTCCTCGAGCCGCACGGGCGCTCGGAAGGCCTGGTAGCCGGCGGGGTCGCTGAGGCGCACCCCTACGAGCACGTCCTCGTCGGGGAAGGCGAGCACGGCTCGGCGCAGCTGGTCGGCCACGATCTGCTTGAGCACGTCGGCCCGCTTGGCTGTGCGCTTCACCGTGCCGAGGCCGATGAGCACGCACGGCGTGCCGCCGATGCGCTCGAGCGTGCAGAACGAGAAGCCGTGGAGCTTGCCGTCGATCCGCGCGTGCGAGATGAGCACCCAGTTCTCGCACTGCTTGGAGAGCAGTCCGATGTCGTAGCGGGCCGGCCCGTCGGTGCAGATGTCACCCATCTCCTCGAGCTCGGCGTCGCTGACCGCGGTGCAGTCCTTGGTCTCGACAACGATCCCCATCCCGGAGCTACCCCCGTTCTCGTACGGTGCTGGCCCTACCAGTCCAGTCCGTGGCGGCCCCGGGTGCAACTCAGCCCGACCGCGATGACGGCGCCGTCAGCGGCGGCACGGCGCCGGTCAGCTGACGATGGCGCGCTCACCTAAGAGCTCGCGCAGCTCGCCGAGGAAGCCCCGGTCGGGGTCGACGTTGCAGCCGTCGGGCAGGCGCAGCACGGTCTCGCCCACGTGCAGGAAGACCGGCGAGTCGCCCGGGTGCTCGCCGATGAGGCGCTTGAGGTCGCCGATCACGCTGTCGCTCAGCGCCGCGGGGGGCAGGTTGACCCGGATGGGCGGCCCACCGTCGTGGTGGAGCTCGATGGGCGTGAGGTCCATGCAGATGATCTTGGGTTCGTCCTCCCTGGCGTCGAGGCGGCCCCGGACGCAGACCACGGCGTCGTCGCTGAGCTTGTGGCCGTGCTCGGCCATCGTCTTGGGGAAGACCATGACCTCGATGGCGGCCTCGAGGTCCTCGAGGGTGAACACGGCCATGAGGTCGCCGCGCTTGGTGTACTTGCGGGCGAGGTTCGTGACGACGCCCGCGACGGTGCGGGCGTCGCCGCTGGCCTGCTCGCGGAGCTCGCGGATGGTGCAGTCGGCCTTGCGGCGCAGCAGGTGCTCGACACCCATCAGGGGGTGGTCGCTGACATAGAGGCCGAGCATCTCCTTCTCGAACGCCAGGCGCTGGGTCTTGTCGAACTCGAGGTCGGGGATGGCGACGCGCTCGTCGAACGCGGGCCCGGCGTCGCCGGCGTCGGCGAACAGGCTCATCACGCCCTGGTCGCGCTCGCGGCGCCGCGAGAGGGTCTGGTCGATGATCTGCTCGCTCACGGCCAGCAGCCCCTTTCGGGGGTGCCCGAGGCTGTCGAAGGCGCCGGCCTTGATCAGCGACTCGACGGCGCGCTTGTTGAGCACGCTCGGGTCGACCCGCTCGCAGAAGTCGTGGAAGTCGGCGAAGGGCCCGTTGGCCTCGCGCTCGGCGATGATCAGGCCGACGAGGCTCTCACCGACGTTGCGGACGGCGGACAGCCCGAACACGATCGTGCCGGGCCCGTCGACGCCGGGGTCGAGCTCGGCGGTGAAGTCCGACTGCGACCGGTTCACGTCGGGCACCAGCACGGGGATGCGCTGCTGGCGGCACTCGTTCAAGTAGACGGCCGCCTTGTCCTGGTTGTCCTTCACCGACGTGAGCAGCGCCGCCAGGTACTGGACGGGGTAGTTCGCCTTCAACCACGCCGTCTGGTAGGCGACGAGCCCGTATCCGTACGAATGTGACTTGTTGAAGGCGTAGTCGGCGAACGGCTCGATGATGTCGAACAGCTTGGTGCCGACCTCGGCCCCGTAGCCCGTGGCCACGCAGCCTGCGACGAACTTCTCCCGCTCCCTGGCGATCAGCTCCCGGATCTTCTTCCCGCACGCCTTGCGGAGGTTGTCGGCCTCTTCGAGGGTGTAGCCGGCGAACTTCTGCGCGACCCTCATCACGCTCTCCTGGTAGATCATGAGCCCTTGGGTGTCGCGCAGTAGCTCCTCGAGATCGGGGTGCAGGTACTGCACGGGCTTGCGGCCGTTCTTGCGGTCGGCGTAGTCGTTGTGCATGTTCGCCGCCATGGGGCCCGGGCGGTAGAGGGCCACGAGGGCGGCGACGTCGTCGAAGCTCGTGGGCGCCAGCGAGCGCATGAGGGCCCGCATGGGGCCACCCTCGAGCTGGAACACGCCGATCGATTCGCCCCGCCGCAGCAGCTCGAGGGTGGCCTCGTCGGCCAGGTCCACGTTGTCGATGTCGGGACGGGTGCCCGTCGTCGCCTCGATGAGGTCGAGGGCCTGCTCGATGACCGTGAGGTTCCTCAGGCCCAGGAAGTCCATCTTGAGCAGGCCGAGCTCCTCGACACCGTGCATCTCGAACTGGGTGACGATCGGGGCGTCCTCGGGGTCCTGGCCGTTCTCGGGCTTGCGCTGGATCGGCAGGTGCTCGGTGAGGGGCTCCTTGGTGATCACCACGGCCGCGGCGTGGATGGAGTCCTGCCGGCGCAGGTTCTCGAGGCCTCGGGCCACGTCGATGACCTGCCGGGCGTCGGGGTCGGATTCGTACAGGGCCCGCAGCTCGGCCGCCATCTTGTAGCCCTCGGCGTGCTTGGGGTCCTCCTCGAAGCACGCCCACAGCGGCGTGTCGCGGCCCATGATCAAAGGCGGCATGAGCTTGGCGATCTTGTCTCCGAGGGCATAGGGGTAGCCGAGCACCCGGGCGGCGTCACGCACGGCGGCCCGGGCCTTGATCGTCGAGAACGTGATGATCTGCGCCACGTGGTCGCGGCCGTAGCGCTCGGCGGCGTACCGGATCATCTCCCCCCGGTAGCGCTCGTCGAAGTCCATGTCGATGTCGGGCATCTGGCGGCGGCCGGGGTTCAGGAAGCGCTCGAACAGCAGGTCGTAGCGGATCGGGTCGAGGTCGGTGATCCGCAGGCAGTACGACACGGTGCACCCGGCCGCGCTCCCCCGCCCGGGGCCGACCCGGATGCCGCTGCGACGGGCGTGCGCGATCAGGTCCCAGGTGATGAGGAAGTACGAGGAGAAGCCGAGGTCGGAGATGACGCGCAGCTCGTAGTCGAGGCGCTCGGTGACGTCCGCCGGCAGCGACGGGCCCCAGCGCTCGCGGGCGCCCTCGTAGGTGAGGTGGCGCAGGTAGGCGTCCTCGTCGGGGAAGCCCGCAGGCACGGGGAAGGCGGGCAGCTGGGGCTTGCCGAACTCGATCTCGACGTCGGCCCGCTCGGCGATGAGCAGCGTGTTGTCGCAGGCCTCGGGCAGCTCGCGGAACAGGTGGCGCATCTCGGCAGCGGTCTTCAGGTAGTGCTCCTGGCCCTCGAACTTGAAGCGGTTGGTGTCGGCGATGAGCGCCCCGGTCTGCACGCAGAGCAGGGCGTCGTGAGCGACGGCGTCCTCGCGGTGGACGTAGTGGCTGTCGTTGGTGGCGAGCAGCGGCGCGCCGAGCCGGCGGGCGATCTCGACGAGCTTGGGGTTCGTGCGGTGCTGGTCGGCGAGGCCGTGGTCCTGGAGCTCCACGAAGAAGTTGTCACGCCCGAAGATGTCCTGCAGCCGGGCGGCCCGCTCGAGCGCCCCGGCCTCGTCGCCCTGCAGCAGCGCCTGCAGCACGTGGCCGCCCAGGCAGCCGCTGGTCGCGATCACGCCCTCGCTGTAGCGCTCGAGCAGCTCCCAGTCGCAACGGGGCTTGTAGTGCATGCCCGACAGGTAGGCCTCGCTGGAGAGCTTGATCAGGTTGCGGTACCCGGCGTTGCTCTCCGCGAGGAGCGTCAGGTGGTAGTAGAGCTTCTTGCCGCCGTCGACGTCGCCGCCGGTGTCGTCGAGCTTGCCGCGGCGGTTGGGGCGCTCGTGGCGGCTCTCGTGGGCCATGTAGGCCTCGATGCCGATGACGGGCTTGATGCCGTGGTCGCGGCACGTCCGGTAGAAGTCGAGGACGCCGTACATGTTGCCGTGGTCGGTGATGCCGAGCGCGGGCTGGCCGTCGGCGGCGGCCGCGGCCACGACGTCGCCGATGCGGGATGCCCCGTCGAGCATCGAGTACTCGGTGTGCTGGTGCAGGTGGGTGAAGCTGGCGCCCACGTCTCCGACGGTCCTCCGCTCGAGCCCTCGAGTTGTCCACCGGGTCCTCCACAGGCCCTGTGGAGAACTACATCGGTGTGATTCCTCGAGGGTAGCCGAACTTCCCGTGCGTGCGCTGAGGCCTCCGACCGCCGGCGATCGGCGGCCGGGGCCCTACAGGTACGTGCCGGGCCGTCCCGCGCCTTCGCGCTCGGCGGCGGGCAGGCCCCGCTGGCGCATCTCCTCGAGCTGCTGGCGGGCGGCCATCTGCTGGGCGAACAGGGTCGCCTGGATGCCGTGGAACAGGCCCTCGAGCCAGCCGACGAGCTGGGCCTTGGCGACCCGCAGCTCGGCCTCGCTCGGCACCGTCCCCTCGAAGGGGAGGGTCAGCCGGGCGAGCTCGTCGCGCAGGTCGGGGGACAGCCCCTCGGCCAGCTCCTTCACGGACGTCTCGTAGATCTCCCGCAGCCGATGGCGGCTGGCCTCGTCCATCGACGCCTGGCGCACCTCGTCGAGGAGCTGCTTGATCATCGACCCGATGCGCAGCACCTTGGCGGGCTGCTCGACCGATTCCCGGTCCTCCCCGGGCGCGCCGTCGGGCGTGACGATCTCGGGCGCGCTGGACTGGCTCTGATCGGTGGCGTCGGACATGGCTGCATCCTGCCCCGCCGGAGGGGCGGTTGAAAACGGGGGTTCGCGGGCGGCTACGCCCGCGTGGCGAGCAACGGCACCCGCATCTCGGCGGACGTGAGCGAGCCGTGGCGGCACTGGAGCCGGTAGGGGCCGGTGTCGGCCGGGTCGTTGAACGCCACCGGCTCGAAGGCTGCGATCATCACGTCGCCCAGCCGCTCCGTGACGGCCGGCGCCAGCTTCGGCCCGAGCCAGCCCTCGGCGACGACCTCGTCGCGGGTGCGGACCCACGCCTGGTGGCCGTGGGCGCGCCGCGCCGCCTCGGCCAGGGCCTCGGTGCGGCCGGGATGGGCGTGCAGCCACCGGAACCGGCCCTCGCCCGACAGGAGAGCCGACTCGGCCAGGACCGACTCGTGCAGCGGCACGACGGCGTCGCCCACGAACACCTGCCCGTGGTCGGAGGTGACCACGAGCGCGCACCCGGGCGGCATGGCGTCCCGAAGCTGGCCGACGAGGGCGTCGACGGCCTCGAGCTCGGCGTCGTAGTGGTCGCCGAAGCCGTACTCGTGGGCGACCTTGTCGATGCCGTCGTAGTAGGCGTAGACGAAGCGCTCGCCGGCGGCCAGCAGGTGGCGGACCTCGGTCACCATCGTCGACGGCACCCGCCAGCCGACGAGCTGCACGCCCGCCAGGTGGGCGCCGGTGAACCCGGTGCCGGCGAACTCGGTTCGGGTGACCACGGGCGGCCGGTGGCCGCGGAACGCGTCGAGGTGCTGGAACTCCGACGGCGGGATGCTCACCCGGGCGTCGCCGGCGTCGGTCTGCCAGCGCAGCACGTTGAGGATCGCCCCGTCGACGTGGATGCGGTAGCCGACCACGCCGTGGTCGCCGGGCGGGCAGCCCAGCGCGAACGACGAGAGGGCGGTGGCGGTGGTCGAGGGCGCCACGGTGAGGATCGGCCCGCCGGTCATGGCACGCAGGTTGGGGGCGAGGTCCCAGCGCTCCTCGAGCTGCTCCCAGCCGAGGCCGTCGAGCATGAGCACCAGGGTCTGCGCGGCGCCGACGGCGGGCTCGGGCAGCCACGAGGGGGGTGTGGCCGGAGGCTCGATCAGCGCGGGCGCCACGTTCGACAAGCAGGCGCCGTCGTAGTCGGGGATCAGAGGGTCCACGGTCCGTGAGGGGGTCGGGGTCGGTGCGGTCACCGAGGCATCGGCACGTTCTGTACCCAACTCCAGCACGTCCGCGCCGGCGGGTGCACGTCGGGAGCGGGGCGGACCAGGGCTACCATCGGGCGGGTGAAGGTGTCGACCCGGGGCGACTACGCCAGCCGGGCCCTGCTGTCGCTGGCCATGCACCCCGAGCACGAGGGGCCGACCTCGGTGCGCGACATCGCCGAGCGCACGGGCCTGCCCCAGCCCTACCTCGAGCAGATCCTCCTCGCCCTGAAGGGCGCGGGCCTCGTCCGCTCCAAGCGGGGCGTGGGCGGCGGCTACGTGCTCGCCCGCGACCCCGGGGAGATCACACTCGGCCAGGTGGTCAGCGCCGTGGACGGCCCCATCGTGGTCGGCGACTTCGGCGAGCCCCACAAAGACGGCGCCTGCGAGCACGAGGGCCAGTGCGTGCTGCTCGGCATCTGGGCCGACGTGGGCGAGGAGATGCGCCGCCAGCTCGACAGCTACACGCTGGCCGACATCGCGACCCGCGCCAAGCGCAACGCCGCCGCCGACACCGCCGGCTGAGCCACCCCCCCCACGTGACGGGAGGGCAGGGTCGTCAGGCGAGGGCGGCGAGGACCGCGGCGAGGTCGTCGGGGAGAGGGGACTCGAACGCGAGCGCCTCTCCGGTGACGGGGTGCCGGAAGGCGAGGCGGGCGGCATGGAGGAACGGGCGGTCGAGGCGGGGCTCGCCCCGGGCGCCGCCGTAGCGGTCGTCGCCGACGACGGGATGGCCGATCGCCGCCAGGTGCACGCGGATCTGGTGGGTGCGGCCCGTCTCGAGCCGGCAGGCCAAGAGCGCCACCTCGGCGGGCTCGCGGTAGCGCTCGAGCACCTCGTAGCCGGTGCGGGCCTCGCGCCCGGCGGCCGCCACCGCCATGCGGGTCCGGTCCCGCGGCGAGCGTCCGATCGGCGCGTCGACCACCCCCCTCGGAGGATCGGGGTGCCCCCGCACCAGCGCCCGGTACGACCGCTCGACGGTGCGGCCCGCGAGGGCGGCGATGAGCGCGTCGTGGGCCTCGGGGGTGCGCGCCACCACGAGCAGCCCCGACGTGCCGGCGTCGAGCCGGTGCACGATCCCCGGCCGGGCCGGGTCCCCGACGCCCGCCAGCTCGGGGAAGCGGGCCAGCAGCCCGTGCACGAGGGTCCCCGACCGCACGCCGGCGCCGGGGTGCACGACCACGCCCGCCGCCTTGTCGACGACGAGCACGTGGTCGTCGACGTGCACGACCGACACGGCCACACCCGGATCGGGCTCGACGGGCTCGACGGCGCCGGCCTCGGGCACGTCCACCTCGAGCACCTGACCCGCCTCGACCCGCTGCGAGCGGGCGCCGACCGCTGCGCCGTCGAGCCGGACCCCGCCGCGCGCCACGAGGCCGGCGACGGCCGCCCGCGACAGGCCCGTGAGGAGCGCGACGACGCGGTCGACCCGCTCGCCCGCCAGGTTCGCCGGCACCTCCGCCCGCATCAGCGCGGCGCCCCCCTCATCGCGGCGCGCGCCCCGTGCCGGGCCTCACCGGGCCAGCACCAGCACCAGCACCGCCGCGCCCACGACGATGGCGGCGTCGGCCACGTTGAACACCGGCCACCACCCCAGGTCGACGAAGTCGATGACCGCCCCCCCGAGGGGGCCGGGCGTGTCCTGGCGGAACACCCGGTCGACCAGGTTGCCCACGGCACCGCCCAGCACGAGGCCGACCGCGACGGGTCCGCCCCACCCCTCGAGCGTGCGGCTCGCCCGCAACAGCACCACCACGACGACGACGGCGGCGATGGCGATGAACGGGGCGATGGCCCCGGGCAGCAGGCCGAAGGCGCTGCCCAGGTTCCGCACGAGCCGGAGCTGCAGGGGCCCGAGCACCTCGATGGGGCCGTCGGCCAGGGCGTTCACCGCCCACCACTTGGTCAGTTGGTCGGCCACGAGGACGGCGGCGCCCACCGCGCCGATGCGCAGCCAGCGGGCGGTGGCGGTCAGTGCCTGGGGAGCGGACGCCCGGGGTGCACCCATGCCGGGCTCAGCGACGCCCCAGCCCCCCGCTCTTGCACTGCACGCACAAGGCTGCGTACGGGAGCGCCTTCAGCCGCTCCCGGGGGATGGGCTGGCCGCACTGCTCGCAGACGCCGTAGGTGCCGTCGTCGATCTTGGCGAGGGCCTTGTCGATCTCCTCGACAGCGGCGCGGGCCTGGTTGCTGAGCGCCAGGTCCCGCTCCCGCTCGACGGCCAGCGTGTCGCCCTCACCCGACTCCTCGTCGAACTGGGTGTCGCCGGGCTCGGCCTCCTGGGCGAGGAGGTCGGCCTCGGCTTGGAGGGCCTCGGCCTGGCGGGTGTAGGTCTCGCGCTCCTCGAGCAGCGCCGCGCGCTGGGCGTCGAGGAACTTGGCGTCGGCGGTGGAGCGCTTGGCCGCCTTCTTGGCGGCCGCCTTGGATGCCTTGGATGCCGGGGCCTTCTTGGCCGCGGCCTTCTTGGTGGGGGCCTTCCTGGCCGCCGCCTTCTTGGCGGCCGCCTTCTTGGCCGCCGTCGACGCGGCGCTCGCGGCCTTCGCACCCTTGGCGGCCTTCTTGGCCGCCGCCTTCTTGGCAGAGCTCTTCTTCGCAGGTGGCGCCATGGGGCTCAACTGCTCCTCTCGGGCCGCCAGGGAGCGCGGGACGGTAGCACGGGCCTCCCCGACCCGCAACGCAGCCGGCGCGCCGCACCGGCGCCCGACGATCCGGGCATCAGCGGAGGCGGCGGCGGCCGGCCGGCCGGCCTTCGGGCTCGGGGCTCGCCAGGCGGGCGACCGCCCGCTCGATCTCCTCCCGCTCGCCGCCGGTGAGCGCGAAGCGCTTGGTCCGGCTGGTCGCGCCCGCGATCAGCTCCACCTCGGAGGCCTGCAAGCCCAGGGCGTCGGCGAGGAGCGCCGTGCACGCCTCGTTGGCCCGACCGCCCTCGGGCGGCGCCGCGACGCGCACCTTCAGGGCGCCGCCGTGGCGCCCCACGACGGTGGTGCGGCCCGCTCCGGGCACCACGGTCACCCGGAGCACGAGCGTGCCGTCGTCGCGCACTTCGAGCAGATCGTCCGTCATGGGCCCCTCGCTTCCGGGAAACCCGGGTCGGGAACCCGCCCGGTCGGCCCCTACTGTACGGGCATGACGTTCGGCCCCGTCCCGCCGTTCGACCTGGTCGCCCTCGAAGAGCGCGTCCTCGCGCGCTGGCGCGAGCGCGACGTGGTCGACGAGGTCGCCCGGCTGCGCAAGGACGCCGAGCCGTGGGTCTTCTACGAGGGCCCCCCGACCGCCAACGGCCGGCCCGGCCTGCACCACGTGTGGGCCCGGGTGTTCAAGGACCTCTACCCGCGCTTCAAGACGATGCAGGGCCATCGGGTGCCCCGCAAGGGCGGCTGGGACTGCCACGGCCTGCCGGTCGAGCTCGAGGTCGAGCGCGAGCTCGGCATCACCTCGAAGCAGGAGATCGAGGCCTACGGCATCGCCGAGTTCACCCAGCGCTGCCGCGACTCGGTGCACCGCTACGTCGAGGACTGGTCTTCGCTCACCAGCCGCTCGGGCGTGTGGATCGACACCAAGGACGCGTACTGGACGCTCGACAACGACTACGTCGAGTCGGTCTGGTGGCTGTTCCGCCAGATGTGGGACGCGGGGCTCATCTACGAGGGCCACCGGGTCATCCCCTACTGCGCCCGCTGCGGCACCGCCCTGTCCTCGCACGAGATGGGCCAGCCCGACGTGTACCGCGACGTCGAGGATCCCTCGGTGTACGTACGGTTCCCCGTCGAGGGCCGCGACGCCGACCTGCTCGTGTGGACGACGACCCCCTGGACGCTGATCTCGAACGTGGCCGTCGCCGTGGGACCCGAGCTCGCGTACGTCCAGGTCGCCGCCCCCGACGGTGGCCGCGACCTCGTGCTGGCCGAGGCAGCCGTCGAGCGGGCGCTGGGCGAGGGCGACCATGAGGTCCGGGCGCGCTTCACCGGCGCCGACCTGGTGGGCTGGACCTACCGGCGCCCGTTCGACCTCCTCGACCTGGGCGACGGTCGCGCCGAGGTGGTCGTGACCGCCGACTTCGTCACGCTCGACGACGGCTCCGGGCTCGTGCACATGGCCCCGGCCTTCGGCGAGGACGACGCCGAGGTCGGCCGGCGCGAGGGGTTGGCCGTGCTCAACCCCGTCGGGCCCGACGGCGCCTTCGACCATCGGGTGCCCCCGTGGAACGGGCGGTTCGTGAAGGACGCCGACCCCGACATCATCGCCGACCTCGACCGGCGCGGCCTGCTGGTGCGCCAGGCCGTCTACCGCCACGCCTACCCGCACTGCTGGCGCTGCGGCACCCCGCTGCTGTACTGGGCCAAGACCTCGTGGTTCGCCCGCACCTCCGAGCGTCGCGAGGCGCTGCTGCGCGAGAACGAGACGATCGGCTGGCACCCCGAGCACATCAAGCACGGCCGGTTCGGCAAGTGGCTCGAGAACAACGTCGACTGGGCGCTGTCGCGCGACCGGTACTGGGGCACGCCCCTCCCGGTGTGGCGGTGCGGCGCCGGCCACGACACCTGCGTGGGCTCGGTGGCCGAGCTCGCCGAGCTCGCCGGCGCCGACCTCTCCGGCCTCGACCTGCACCGACCCGCCGTCGACGGCGTCGCCATCGCTTGCCCGCACGACGGGTGCGGCCAGCGGGCGCACCGGCTCGAGCCCGTGCTCGACGCGTGGTTCGACTCGGGCTCGATGCCCTCGGCCCAGTTCCACTACCCGTTCGAGAACGAGGCGCAGTTCGAGGCGTCGTTCCCTGCCGACTTCATCTGCGAGGCCATCGACCAGACCCGCGGCTGGTTCTACACGCTGCTCGCCGTGAACACGCTCGTGTTCGACCGGTCGCCGTACCGCAACGTCGTCTGCCTGAACCTCATCGTCGACGCCGACGGCTTCAAGATGTCCAAGTCGCGGGGCAACGTCCTCGACCCGTGGGACATCTTCACCACCCACGGCGCGGATGCCCTGCGGTGGTACTTCTTCTCGGCTGGCCAGCCGTGGGTCGCCCGGCGCGTGTCCGAGCAGGGCATCCAGGAGGCCACCCGCCAGACCCTGCTGACCCTCTGGAACGTGTTCGCGTTCTTCTGCACCTACGCCGACCTCGACGGCTGGGAGCCGGGCGCGGGTCGGGAAGGCGCTGCGGTCGACCCCACCCATGTGCTCGACCGGTGGGTGCTGGCTGAGCTCGACGACACCGTCGCCGAGGTCACCGCCGCCCTCGAGGGCTTCGACGCCCTCACCGCCGCCACCCGGCTCGGCCGGTTCGTCGACGACCTGTCGAACTGGTACGTGCGCCGGTCCCGGCCCCGGTTCTGGAAGTCGTCCGACGCCGCCGCCCACGCCACCCTGCACCGCTGCCTGGTGGTCACCGCCGAGCTGCTGGCCCCGTTCTGCCCGTTCCTGGCCGACGAGCTGTGGACCACGCTCACCGGCGGGCTGTCGGTCCACGCCGCCGACTGGCCGGCACCGGCCGGACGCGCCGACCAGGCGCTTCGGGATCAGATGGCCGCCGCCCGCCGGCTGGTGGCGCTGGGCCGGGCGGCCCGCACCGACGCCAAGGCCAAGGTGCGCCAGCCCCTCCGCCGGGCGCTCCTGCTGCACCCGGGCGTGGCGCTCGATCCCGACGTGCAGCGCGAGGTCGCCGAGGAGCTGAACGTCAAGGCGCTGGAGCACGTCGAGGACCTGGGCGGGCTCATCTCCTGGACCGTCGTCCCCAACTTCCGCGCGCTCGGGCCGCGGCTCGGCCCCAAGGTGAACGAGGTGAAGGCGGCGCTGGCCTCGGCCGACGGCTCGGCGCTCAAAGCCGCTCTCGACGCCCACGGGTTCGTCGAGGTGGCGGGCGAGCGCCTCGGGCCCGACGACGTCGAGGTGCGCGCCGACCAGCACGAAGCCTTCGCCCTCGCCCAGGAGGGCACGTGGGCGGTGGCCCTCGACCTCGAGCTCGACGACGAGCTGCGGACCGAGGGCGCGGCGCGCGAGCTGGTACGGGCCCTGAACGACCTGCGCCGCGAGGTCGGACTGGAGCTCGCCGACCGGGTGCGCGTCCGCCTCGCCCCACCGGCCGGCGGCCGGTCAGCCGCAGCCCTCGACCGCCACCGCGACTGGATCGCGGGTGAGGTCCTCGCCGTCGAGCTGGCGCTCGACCCGTCGGCCGGCGGTGTCGCCGGCGCCCACGCGCTCGCCGTCGACGACGAGACGGTCGCCGTCACGATCGAGCGCGCCGAGCGCGTGTCCTGACGCGCCCGGCGACCCCGCGCGCCCCGCGGGCGGCCGGGAGGTCACTCCGACCGGGGGCGTCAGGCGCGCTTGCGGGTGGCGGCAGCCTTCTTCGCCGCCGCCTTCTTGCCGGCCCCCTTCTTCGCCGCCGCCTTCTTGCCGGCCCCCTTCTTCGCCGCCGCCTTCTTGGCGGGCGACTTCTTGGCGGCGGCCTTCTTGGCGGCGCCCTTCTTTGCGGCGGCCTTCTTGGCGGGCGACTTCTTGGCGGCGGCCTTCGTGGCCGCGCGCTTCCTGGTGGCGGCCGGCTTCGCCGGCGCCGCCTCGTCCTCACCCAACAGGCGGTCGATGGCGGTGAGGATCGACCGCCGGGCGTCGGTGGCGGCCTCCCGCTCGCGCACCATGAGCAGCTCGTCGTCGTCGAGGTCGTCGAGCAGCGGCGTGATCTCGGCCACGGTGAGCTCGTCGTAGTCGGCGATCGGGAACTCGGCGGCGCCGGCGGGCGGCCCCCAGTCGTCCTCGGTGACGTCCCAGCCCTCGCCGTCCTCGTCGCCGGCGCCGGCGGCTGGGGCGCCGACGGGCTCGTCGAGGCGATCGCCGGCCTGCTCGCGCAGCTCGGCGATGCGGTCGAGGATCGTGACCCGGGCCTTCCCGGCGCGCTCGCGCGCCTCCACCTCGTCGAGCTCCTCGGGGTACAGCTCGGGGAGCAGGGGCATGATCTCGGAGACCTTGAGGTCGTCGTAGTCCGCGATCGGGAAGAAGTCCTCGTCGAGCTCGACGTCGTCGTCCGCGGCGGCGGCCGCCGGTTCGACCGGCGTCGCCGCGGCCGCCGGCGCGGTGGGGGTGACGGCGGTGGGCTCGTCGCGGGCGCCCGCCACGACGGGAACGGGCTCCTCCCGCTCGAGCGGTGCCGGCGCCGAGGGCGCCTCGGCCGGCCGGCCCCGGTTGCGCTGGGTGGCGACGAAGAGGACCACGCCCGCGGCGACGCTGCACGCGATCGACACGTAGATCAGCGGGAGGCCGTTCTCCATCAGCAGGCCGAGCACGAGCAGCACGGCCGCGAGGATCACGAGGGCAAAGCTGACGAGGACCAGCACGAGGCTCACCATCCATATGTCTCGTCGGGAGCGCGCATGTTAGGCCGGTGGCGCTCGTCCGCGTGGAATCCGCCCCTTCGGGACGAGACGGTACTCAGCGCCGGCGGCGGATGCGGAACCGTGACGACACCAGCTCGGCGTCGTCACGGTCGACGGCGTCGCGATCGTCGTCGGGATGGCCGGCGAGGTGGTCGAGCATGCCGGGCCCGTCGTCGCGGGGCCCGAGCGGGCCCTCGTCGGTGACGGCCCGCCGCAGCTCGGTGAAGAACGGGTCGTCGGCGACCCCTGCCTGCAGCGCCGGCCCGGAGAGGTCAGCGAGCGGGTCGGGCTGCTCGCCGGGCTGCTCGGACGGCGCCGCGTCGCCCTCGCTGGAGTGGTCGTCGCCGAGATCGACCACGGGGTGCTCGCCGGTCGGTTCGTCGGCCCAGCCGGCCACGGGGTCCTCGCCGTCGCCGTCGTGGGCGTCGTGCAGGGCGCCCGGATCGGGCGGCGGTGCGGAGGATCCCTCCGGTGGCTCGGGCAGGGTGACCGGGTGCTCGAGGCGCTCGAGGACCTCCCGCAGCGAGCTGCGGGCGGCCTCGCGGGCCTCGTCGAGCCAGTCGTGGAGCTGGGCGACGCGCGCCTGCAGCTCGGCGTGCTCGGTGCGCAGCCGGGCGGCGGTCGACTCGGCGTCGGCCAGGATGCGGGCGGCCTCCTCGCGGGCCTCGGCGACCACGGCGTCGGCGGTGCGCTGGGCGAGCACGAGCGTGCGGCGCAGCTCGTCGTCGGCCGCGGCGCCCTCGGGCGCCGCCGGTTCGGCGACCTCCGGCGCAGCCGGGGCGCCCCCCTCGGCGGCGGCCAGCCGGGCCAGCAGGCCCTCGACGGCGATGGCGACCCGCTCGAGGAAGTCGTCGACGTCGTCGGGGTGGTAGCCGCGCAGGCGCTCGCGGAACTCGACCTCGCGCAGCAGCTGGGGCGTCACGTCCATGCCCCGCGATCGTACCGAGCCGCCCGGCCGCGATCGGGGACCCCCGCCGGCGGTGCGCTCAGCAGATGGCGCCGGTGATGAAGATGATGGCGAAGAACACGATGATCGGCGACAGGTCGAGGCCCATCCCGCCCATGCCGACGGGGGGCAGGGCCCGGCGCAGCGGGCCCAGCACCGGCTCGGTGATCGTGTAGAGCACCGAGTAGATGCTCGCCATGCCCGAACCCGGGGAGATCGGGAACCAGCTCAGGATCACCCGGACGAACAGGACGAGCAGGAAGAGGTTGAGGACGGTGCAGACGAGGCCCATGCGCGCTCAGGCCCGGTACAGGCCGCGCTCCTGCAGGCGGCGCTTGTCCTCCGCGGACACCTCGACGTCTGCAGGGGTGAGCAGGTAGACCCGGTTGGCGACCTGCTTCATCTGTCCGCGCAGGCCGTAGCACAGCCCGCTCGCGAAGTCGACGAGCCGCCGGGACACGTCGCGCTCGACGTCCTGGAGGTTCACGATGACGGGCTGACCGGACATGTACTTGTCGGCCACCTCCTGGGCGTCGTTGAAGGTGGTCGGCGCCACCGTCACCACCTTGGCGGTGACCGGCGCCGACACGGGGCGAACCACGCCCGGGCGAACCGGCGTGACGGTGGCACCCTCGGTCTCGGGCCGGGGCACGGCCCGCACGGGGCCGAGCATCGACGACGGGCCCTCGGCCGCCGGCGGATGGGCCGTGGCCACCGGCGTGACCTGACCGGTGCCGCCCGCGGCGGGACCGAACGAGCGCGCCTCGCGACCGGGCGCGTCGTGGGGATCGTCGTCGTACTCGTCGTCGGGACCAAGGCCCAACATGAGCATCGTCCGTCGCCAGAGAGTCGCCATTGCCGTCCTCCTCCTGCGGAGACTACTTCCCCAAAGGGTCGTTCCGGCGGACCCCGCCGCCGGGCGGCGCGCCCGGTCGCTCGCCGAACAGCCCCCGGCCGACCCGGACGATCGTCGCTCCCTCCTCGATCGCCACCTCGAGGTCGCCGGTCATGCCCATCGAGCGCTCGGGCAGGCCCAGCTCGTCCGCCAGGCGGGCGAGGGTGCGGAACCCGGCCCGGGCTCCCTCGGGTGGCCCGGCGGGCCCCATGGCCATCAGGCCCCGGACGTCGAGGCCCTCGGCCCGCAGCTCGTCGACCAGCGCCGCCGTGTTCGCCGGGACGCAGCCGCCCTTGTGGGCCTCGCCCGTGACGTTGACCTGGACCAGCACGGCGGCGCCGGGGGCCCGCTTGGCGACCTCCCGTCCCGCCGCCGCCCGGTCGACGCCGTGCCACAGGTCGACGACGGGAGCGACCGTGCGCACCTTGTTGCGCTGGATGCGCCCCACGAAGTGCCAGCGCACCGCCGCCCCTCGCTCGGCCACGGCCGCGGCCTTGGCGGCGAGCTCGCCCGCGTAGCTCTCGCCGAGGTCCTCGAGGCCGGCGGCGAGCGCGGCCGCCACCACGTCGTCCCCGAACCCTTTCGTGACCGCCACCAGCCGCACCGGACGGCCCGCGGCGGCGGCGTCGATGCGGGCCCGCACGGCGGCGAGCCGCTCGGCGAGGTCGCCACCAGCAGGCGTCACCGTGCCGGCCACCGCCACACGGCCAGGGCCTGGCGGGCACGGTCGCCCCGGGCCCGGTGGGACCACAGCTCGCCCGCCCGGCACGCGGTGCACCGGCCGTCGACCGAGACGTCCACGACGCCGGTGCGGGCGAGGGCGATGCGCACGGCCGCGGGCAGGTCGAGGGCGGGGGTGCCCGACGTGGTGCGGGCCCGCACGCCGGCGCCGAGCCGCTCGACGAGGACGTCGAGCTCAGGGCCGGTGAACTCGTAGCACGCCGCCTCGATGCAGGGACCGATGCGCCCCCACACCCGGCTGGCGCCAAGGGCCCGCATCGCCGCCACGGCCCGCTCCAGCACGCCGGCCTCCACCCCCCGCCACCCGGCGTGCACGGCCGCCACCACACCCTCGGGGCTGACGAGGGCGACCGGGGCGCAGTCCGCGGTGTGCACCGCGAGCACCACCCCGGCCCTCCTGGTGACGAGGGCGTCGGCGGGCGGCCCGTCCGGCAGGTCGCCGTCGACGACCACCACGCCGGCGCCGTGCTCCTGGCGCACCCACGCCCACGGCAGGTCGACGATCTGCCGGCGCCGGCGGGTCAGCTCGTCGTCGGGAACCTCTGGCGGTGAGAGGTCGCCCTCGGCGACACCCGTGAACCGGACGCGCCCCCCCGCCCAACCCGGCAGGGCGGCCACGGCTACTTGAGGAACGACGGGACGTCGAAGTCGTCGTCGGGCTCGAGGTCGAGTTCGTCGTCCCCGAAGAGGTCGCCGCCCTCGTCGCCGGCGGCGGGGAGGGGGGCGCTGCGCTCGGCGCGGGGGCGCCGCTCCTCCCAGCGGTCGAAGCCGGCGGCGATGACCGTGACCCGCACCTCGTCGCCCATGGCGTCGTCGATGACCGCCCCGAAGATGATGTTCGCGTCCGCGTGGGCGACCCCGTGGATGACCTCGGCGGCGGCGTTGACCTCGAACAGGCCCAGGTCGCTGCCGCCCGAGATCGTGAGGAGGATGCCGCGGGCGCCTTCGATGGAGGCCTCGAGCAGCGGGCTGGAGATGGCGGCCCGGGCGGCGTTGAGCGCCCGGTCCTCGCCCGACGCGTAGCCGATGCCCATGAGGGCCGAGCCGGCGTTGGTCATGATCATCTTCACGTCGGCGAAGTCGGTGTTGATGAGGCCCGGCGTGGTGATGAGGTCGGTGATGCCCTGCACGCCCTGCAGGAGCACCTCGTCGGCCATCTTGAAGGCGTTGAGCACCGAGGTCTTCTCGTTGGAGACGGTGAGCAGCCGGTCGTTGGGGATGACGATGAGCGTGTCGACCTTCTCCTTCAGCCAGCCGATGCCCTGCTCGGCCTGGGCGGACCGGCGGCGGCCTTCGAAGCCGAACGGCCGGGTGACCACGCCGATGGTGAGGGCGCCGAGGTTCTTGGCGATCTCGGCCACGACCGGGGCGCCACCGGTGCCGGTGCCGCCGCCCTTGCCGGCGGTGATGAACACCATGTCGGAGCCCTTGAGGACCTCCTCGATCTCCTCGCGGTGCGCCTCGGCGGCCTGGCGGCCGACCTCGGGGTCGCTGCCGGCGCCGAGGCCCCGGGTGAGGTCGCGGCCGATGTCGAGCTTGACGTCAGCGTCGGACATGAGCAGCGCCTGGGCGTCGGTGTTGATGGCGATGAACTCCACGCCCTTCAGGCCGGCGTCGATCATGCGGTTGACGGCGTTGACGCCGCCGCCGCCGATGCCCACGACCTTGATGACGGCGAGGTAGTTCTGCGGGTTGCCCACCCTGGATCCGACGGTGCTCATGCGACTGGCTCCCCTCGACCTGACGGCCCGGGTGGACCGCCGCAAACCCTCAACCTGAGGTTGAGAGTTATGTAAACCTCTGCTTATACTTGAGGAAGTTACCCCCCGGGCCCGGCGCGGGTCAACACCGGCGCGCCCGGAACGCGGACGTCGACCCGGGCCACGGCGTGCAGGTCGGCCTGCTCGAGCACGGTCACGAGGGCCTGCACCTTGGCCGCCAGCTCGGTGGGCGGGCCGACCACCGCCGTGACGACCTGACCCGGAGCCGGACCCGGGACGGCCACCTCGAGGGCACCGTCGTGGACCTGCACCACGACCTCGCCCACCACCACCTCGCGCTCGTCGGGCAGCAGCGAGCGCAGCGCGCCCGGCAGGGCGGCGCCCAGCCGGGCGGCGAGCTCGAGCGTGCCGGCCGCGGCGTCGTCGTCGAGCACCGTGCCGGGCTCCCCCGCCGCCGCCAGCCCCCGCACGGCGGGCAGCCCAGGGGGAGCCTCGCCGGCGTGGGCGAGCACGTGACCGGCCCCGTCGAGCATCGCCCAGCCACCGCCCCGCGCCGGCGCCGCCGCCACCGCCACGCGCTCGACGACGGTGATGCGCACCGTGCCCGGCCACTCGCGCGCGACGGCGGCCTCGGCGACCCAGGGCAGGGCGGCCACCGCGGCCTCGGCGGCTCGAGGGTCGACGTCGGTCATGGCCTGGCCGCGCTCGACGCCCGAGGCGGCGACCACCGCCCCCCACGGGGTCTCGAGGTTGCCCTCCACGAGGATCCGGTCGACGTCGAGCAGCGGCGAGCGGGTGGCTCCCCAACCGGCGGCGGCGACCGCGACGGCCCCGAGCACGACGAGCAGCCGGCGGAGGCGGCGCCGACCCTCGTCGCGCCGCACGGCGATGCGCCGGGCCCGCAGCCGGGGGTCCATGGGCGGCCGGGGCGGCGCGCCGGTGGAGGTGGCGGCAGGCGGTGGCACGCTCAGCCCTCCCCGAATCCCACCAGGCGCACCTCGGGCTCGAGGAGCACCCCGGTCGCGTCGTGCACCCGCCGGCGTACCTCGGCGATGAGCGCCCGGACGTCGTCGGCGGAGCCCCCGGGGTCGGCCTGGATGAAGTTGGCGTGCTTCTCGGACACGTGCGCCGTGCCCAGCCTGAACCCCTTGAGGCCCGTGGCGTCGACCAGGCGGCCGGCGGAGTCACCCGGTGGGTTGGTGAAGATCGAGCCCGCGTTCTGACCCCCGGGCTGGTGCTCGCGCCGCCAGCGGACGATCTCGCCGATCTCGGCCTCCGAGGCGGCGCGGTCGCCGGGCGCGAGCTCGTGCTCGGCCCAGACGACCACCTGGGTGGGGCGCAGGGACGAGCGGCGGTACCCCAGCTCGAGAGCCTCAGCCGGCACGACACCATCCTCGCCCGTGGCGAGGTCGAGGACGCGGACCCTCCGCAGGGTGGCGGCCGTGTCCGACCCGTGCCCTCCGGCGTTCATCCGCACCGCCCCCCCGACCGTGCCCGGCACCCCGACGGCCCACTCCAGGCCGGTGAGCGAGGCCCGGGCGGTGCGCCGGGCGAGGACCGGCAGGCTGGCTGCCCCGCCGGCCCGCACACCCCTGCCGTGCACCTCGATGGTGGTGAAGGGCTGCCCGAGCGCGAGCACGATGCCAGGGAAGCCGGCGTCGGCCAGGAGCAGGTTGGACCCGTTGCCGAGCACCAGGACCGGGAGCCCCGAGGCCGCCACCGCCGCAGCCGTGCGGGCCAGGTCGTCGTCGCTCGCCGCCTCGACCAGCACGGCGGCGGACCCACCCACCCGGTAGGTGGTGCGAGGCCCCACGGGCTCGTCACGCCGGGCCAGGTCGCCGAGCACCCGCACCGCCGTCTCGACGGCGTCGGGCGCCGCCTCCCGGACGGGGCTCACGCCCCGGGGCCGCCGAGGGCGGCGAGCAGGTCGTCGGGCAGCGTGGTCAGGTCGCCCGCGCCCAGGGTGAGGCACAGGTCCCCCGGCCGCAGCACCCCGACGAGGTGCTCGACGAGCGCCGCCCGGTCGGCCACGTAGGCGACGGGCGGCCCCGACGGGTGGTCCCGGACCGCCCGGGCCACCAGCTCGCCGGTGACCCCCGGACGGGGGGCCTCGCCGGCGCCGTAGACGTCGGTGACCACCAGCAGGTCGGCGCCGTCGAACGCGGGGCCGAAGTCGCGCCACAACGACTCGGTGCGGCTGTAGCGGTGCGGCTGGAAGACCACGACCACCCGCTCCCAGTCGCCTTCCCGGCCTGCGGCCACCATCGCCGCCACCTCGGTCGGCAGGTGGGCGTAGTCGTCGACGAACGTGACGCCGGCCACCGAGCCCCGGTGCTCGAACCGCCGGCGGACGCCTCGGAAGCCGGCGAGCCCCAGGGCGGCCGCCTCGAACGGCACGCCGATCTCCAGCGCCGCGGCCAGCGCCGCTGTGGCGTTGCGGGCGTTGTGGAGCCCGGGCATGGCGACGCGGATCTCTCCCAGCACCACGCCGTCGCGCTCGAGCACGCCCCGCTGGCCGGACCGGTCGGGCCGGCGCTGGGTGAGCCGCACGCTGGCCCCGCCGTCGACGCCGTAGGTCCGCGCCCCCACGGCGGCGCCGATCCGGGCCGCGCCGGGATCGTCAGCGCACACGAGCCGGCTGCCTGCGGAGGACCCCAGGAACTGCCCGAAGCGCTCGACCAGGGCGTCGAAGCCGCCGTGGTGCTCGAGGTGGTCGGGCTCGACGCTCGTGAGCACCGCGACCTCGGGCTCGAGGCCGAGGAACGTGCTGTCGCTCTCGTCGGCCTCCAGCACGAACCACGCCCCGTCGTCCCAGGCGGCACCGCCGTCGAGGCCGGCGATGTCGCCCCCGACGATGAACGACGGCCGCATTCCCGCTCCCCGGAGGACGGCCGCGAGCATGGCGGTGGTCGTGGTCTTGCCGTGC
Source organism: Actinomycetota bacterium (assembly GCA_004366205.1). Classification (GTDB taxonomy): domain Bacteria; phylum Actinomycetota; class Acidimicrobiia; order Acidimicrobiales; family CADCSY01; genus SIRW01. Next base: position 29,427 of record SIRW01000103.1, read on the forward strand.
GTGCCGGCCACCGCGACCACCCGCCGGGTGGCGCAGATCGCCCGCAGCACCGGGGCCCGGGTCAGCACGGGCACGCCCCGCCGGCGGGCCTCCACGACCTCGGGGTTGTCGTCGGGGACGGCGGTCGACACCGCCAGCGCGTCGACGGCGTCGGGCACGTGGCCCGCGTGGTGCCCGACGTGGACCCGCACCCCGAGGGCGGCGAGGCGCTCGAGCCGGGGCGAGGCGACGAGGTCGCTGCCCGACACCTCGTGGCCCATCGCCTTGAGCACCGTGGCGATCGGGCCCATCCCCGACCCGCCGACCGCCACCACGTGCACGCGCCGGGGCCGCGAGAGGTCGAGCTCGGGATGCACGCGGCGAGGTTACCGGCGTGCGACGCTGGGGTATCCGGATGCGGCTCCCCCCGCCGGCCCGTGACCGGCTGCGGACCGCAGCACCAGGAGGACCAGGACAGCCCGTGCCCGTCTCGATCGTGATCGCCGCCGGTGGCACCGGCGGGCACATCTACCCGGGCCTCGCCCTCGCCGAGGCCCTGCGCGCCACCGCACCGGGGTGCCGCATCACCTTCGTGGGCACGGCGCGCGGGCTGGAAGGCCGGCTCGTCCCCGAGGCGGGCCACACCCTGGAGCTGTACACGATGCTGCAGTTCAACAACCAGGGCTGGCGCAAGGTGCTGGTGCCCGCCGCGCTCGCCCGGGGGTCGCTGCAGGCGCGTGCCATCCTCAGGCAGGTCGGCGCCGACGTGGCGATCAGCATGGGCGGCTACAGCGGGGTGCCGCTGGTGCTCGGCGCCCGGCTCGCCCGGGTGCCCGTGGCCATCCACGAACCGGGCTCGGTGCCCGGCCAGGCCAACCGGCTCGCCGCCCGCTTCACGCCGCACGTCGCCACGTCGTTCCCCGACACCGTGTTCCCGGGCCGCCAGGCCCGGTGCACCGGCTACCCGCTCCGGGGCGAGATCCTCCGCTTCGACCGGGCCGCCCTGCGCGCCGAGGCCCGGGCGGCGTACGGGCTCAGCGACGACCAGCGGATGATCCTCGTCACCGGCGGCAGCCAGGGGGCGCTGTCGCTGAACCGCTTGGCCCTCGGGCTCGCCGAGCGCTGGGCGGGGGCGGGGCGCACCGACGTGCGCATCGTGCTCAAGCCCGGGTCGCGCACCCACGACGAGATCGCCGCCGCGCTCGCCGGCAACCCCGGGCGGGACCTCGTCGAGCTCGTCGGCTACATCGAGCGGATGGACCTGGCCTACGCGGCAGCCGACCTGGCCATCTGCCGAGCGGGCGCCGGCACCCTCGCCGAGCTCGCCGTCGTGGGCCTCCCGTCGATCCTCGTCCCCCTCCCCCACCACGAGCACGACGAGCAGGCCCACAACGCCGAGCCGCTCGTGCGCGCCGGCGGCGCCCTGATGGTGCGCGACCACGAGGCCACCGCCGACGTCGTGGGCCCGCTGATCGAGGAGCGCCTCGACGACCCGACCCTGCTCGAGGCCATGCGGCGGGGCATGCACGCCAGCGCCCGGCCGCAGGCGGCAGCCGACCTCGCCGCCTGGCTGCTCGAGCTCGCCGGTGTCCGGACGGCCGGACCGACCGTGGCAGGCTGACGCCATCACCGAGCTGCGCACCCTCCTCGTCCATCCCGAGACGCCCCTGCGCGACGCCTTCGAGCGCATGCAGGCGGCGGGCCACGGCCTGCTCGTGATCGGCGACGACGAGGCCGGCCACGTGCTGGGCACGGTCACCGACAGCGGACTGCGCCGGGCGGCGCTCGCCCACCCCGCCCTCGACGCGCCCGTGCGCCTGGCCCGCACCCGCCAGCCCGTCCTCGCCGGACCCGGCGACGGCGACGCCGAGGTGCGCCGGCTGCTCGTCGAGCACCGGCTGCGCGCCGTTGCCGTCGTCGACGGCGGGCGGCTCGTGGGCGTGCGCAGCCTCGACGAGTTCCCCGACGCCGCCCCGCCCGACCCGGTCGCCGTGGTGATGGTCGGGGGCCGGGGCGAGCGGCTGCGGCCGCTCACCGACAAGCTGCCCAAGCCCCTGCTCAAGATCGGCGGCCAGTCGATCGTCGAGCGCATCATCCGCTCGCTCACCCGGGCCGGGGTGCACGACGTGTACCTCACGGTCAACTACATGGCCGAGGCCTTCGAGGAGGAGCTCGGCGACGGCGCGCGCATGGGCGTGCGCCTCCACTACGTGGTCGAGGACGAGCCCCTCGGGTCGGCGGGCGGGCTCTCGCTGCTGCCCGAGCGCCCGAAGGCGCCCCTGCTCGTCACCAACGGCGATCTGATCACCACCGTCGACTGGCGGGCCATGTTCGACTTCCACCGCCTGCACGCCGGCGCCATCACCATCGCCGGCGTCGAGCACCGCACCTACATCCCCTACGGGGTGCTGCGCACGGCCGAGCACCACCTGCTCGCCATCGACGAGAAACCCGAGCGGATCGACTTCGTGAACGCCGGGATGTACGTGCTCGAGGCCGACCTGCTGCGCTTCGTCGAGCCCGGCGCGCCGCTGCTCATGACCGACCTCATCGCCGACGTCGTGGCCGACGGGCTGCCGGCGCACGTGTTCCCGGTGCTCGAGCGGTGGTTCGACATCGGCACCCCCGAGGAGTTCGAGAAGGTGCTGCTCTTGTTCGCGACCGGAGAGGAGGGCTGACGTGACCGGAGCCGGCGACCGGGACGGCTGGCGGGACTGGAGCGGCACGAAGGTGCTCGTCACCGGGGCCGGCGGCTTCATCGGCTCGACCCTGGTCGAGCACCTGCTCGGCGCGGGGGCCGACGTGCGGGCGTTCTGCCACTACCACCCCCAGGGCGCCGGCTGGCTCACGGGCCGGGACGACGTGGAGGTCGTGCTGGGCGACGTGCGGGACCAGAGCCGGCTGGTGCACGCCGCCGCCGGGCGCGACGTGGTCTTCCACCTCGCCGCCCTCATCGGCATCCCCTACAGCTACGAGGCCCCCGAGAGCTACGTGCAGACCAACGTCAACGGCACCTACAACGTGGCCAGCGCCTGCCTGCGCGCCGGCGCCCGGCTGGTGCACACGTCGACCAGCGAGGTGTACGGCACGGCGATCACCGTTCCCATCGCCGAGGACCACCCGCTGCAGCCCCAGTCGCCGTACTCGGCGTCGAAGATCGGCGCCGACATGATGGCGCTGTCGTTCCACCACGCCTTCGACCTGCCCGTCACCGTGGTGCGCCCGTTCAACACCTACGGGCCCCGCCAGTCGGCCCGGGCGGTCATCCCCACGATCCTGTCCCAGCTTCACGCCGGGCAGCGACAGGTGAAGCTGGGCGCCACGACCCCGACGCGGGACTTCAACTACGTCGACGACACCGCCCGCGGGTTCATGGCCGTGGCCCGGTGCGAACAGGCGGTCGGCGACGTCGTCAACGTGGGCTCCGGTCGCGAGATCGCCATCGGCGACCTCGTCGAGCTGCTCGTCGAGATCACCGGCGCCGAGGCCGAGGTCGTCACCGACGAGGCCCGCATCCGGCCCGAGGCCAGCGAGGTCGAGCGCCTGCTCGCCGACAGCACCCGGGCTCGGGAATGGGCGGGCTGGGCACCCGAGGTCACCCTGGAGGAGGGGCTGGCCCGCACGTCGGCGTGGATCGCCGAGCACCTCCACCTGTTCGACGCCGGCACCTACGCCCGCTAGTAGGGTAAGGGCATGCTCGAACCCCGACACCGGCTCAGCATCGAGTTCTGCGTCCCCTGAGACTACGTGCCCCGGGCCGTCGGTCTGGCGGACGAGCTGCTCACAGGGTGGGCGCCGGTCATCGAGTCGCTCGAGCTGATCCCCGGCTCCCAGGGCCGCTTCGAGGTCGTCCTCGACGGCGAGCTGATCTTCTCCAAGGCCGGGCTCGGCCGCCACGCCGAGCCCGGCGAGGTGGCCGGCATCGTCCGCGAGCGCATCGGCCCCGAGATCGAGCGCGACTGAGCCTGGGCCGCTGAGGCTCAGGCCGGCGCCGGCGCCGGGCGCTGGGGCCGGCCCTGGCGAGCGACGCTGAGCAGCAGGCCGGTGGCCGCCATGAGCACGATGAGCGACGAGCCGCCGAAGGAGACGAAGGGCAGCGGCACGCCGGTGATGGGCAGGATGCCGACCACGGCGCCGATGTTCACGAACGCCTGGACGAGGACCCAGGTGGTGATGCCGGCGGCCAGGAGGGCTCCGAAGCGGTCGGGCGCCCGGATGGCGGCGCGCACGCCGAGGACGCCGAAGCCGGCGAACAGCCCGACGACGAGGAGCCCCCCGATCAGGCCGAGCTCCTCGCCGATGATGGCGAAGATGAAGTCGGTGTGGGCGTTGGGCAGGAACCCCCACTTGGCCCGGCTGGCGCCGAGGCCGACCCCACCGATGCCGCCGGACGCGATGCCGACGAGCGACTGGATGGTCTGGTAGCCGGTGTTGGTGGGGTCGGCTTCGGGGTTCACGAAGGCGAGCAGGCGCGCCCGGCGGTACCCCTCGCTGAACGCCAGGACGGTGGCGCCGGCCGAGGCGACCAGCGCCAGCACCCCCAGGCGGTGCAGCGGCGCCCCGGCCACGAACAGCACCGAGAACACGATGGCGCCGGTCACGAGCGTGGTGCCCATGTCGGGCTGGAGCATGAGCAGCGCACCCACGGCGCCGCCGACGAGCACCACCGGCCGCAGGGTCGCCCGGCTGTCGCGCATGCGGGTGGCGCGCCGAGCCAGCAGGTCGGCGCAGAACAGCAGCAGAGCGAGCTTGGCGATCTCGGCGGGCTGGATGCGGAGCGTGCCCGCCCCGAGCCAGCGCGACGACCCGTTGACGGTGACGCCCACCTGGGGGACGAGCACGAGCGCCAGCAGGCCCAGCGACACCAGCAGGGCGGGGGTGGAGAACCGCCGCCAGACCCGGTAGTCGACCCGCAGGGTGACGGCGAGGGCGACGCCCCCGAGCGCCACCCACAGCAGCTGGCGGTGGAAGTAGGCCCAGCTGGAGCCGTGGTCGCGCACGCCCTGCACGGACGACGCCGACAGCACCATCACCAGCCCGATCAGGGTGAGCACGCCCACCAGGGCGAGCAGGAGCCAGTACGTCGCCGGCCGGCTGCCGTCGTCGGCGAGGCCACCGGTGCGGCGCGCGCGGGACCGGCGGTCGGCGGTGGCGGTCACGTCCCGGCCTCCGCCCGGGCCAGGTGGGCGCGCACGGCGCGGGCGAAGTCGTCGCCCCGCTCGGCGTAGCCGCCGTACCAGTCGAAGGAGGCGCAGCCGGGCGAGAGCAGCACCACGTCTCCGGGGCGGGCGGCGGCAGCGGCCGCGGCCACGGCCTCGTCCATCGAGGTGGCCGTCGTGACGGGCGCGACCGGCGCCAGGGCGGCCCGCACCTCGCCGGCGGCCTCGCCGATGGCCACGACGTGGCGCAGGCGCGCCGCCTCCCCGGCGAGCACGCCGAGGTCGAGGCCCTTGTTGCGGCCCCCGGCGATGAGCACGACGTGCTCGAAGCCCCGCACGGCCGTGACGGCGGCGTGGGGGTCGGTCGCCTTCGAGTCGTCGTACCAGGCCACGCCACCAGCATCCTCGATCAGCTCCACGCGGTGGGGGAGCCCCCGGAACGCCCGCAGCGCGGCGCGGACGGGCTCGACGGCGGCGCCCGCCTCGAGGGCGCTGGCGGCGGCGGCGAGGGCGTTGGCGCGCTCGTGGGGCAGGTCGCGCCACAGGTCGTCGACGCCCGCGATGTCGCCCGCCGGCCCGACGAGCCGGTCGCCCTCCACGCGGTAGTCGCCCAAGGCCAGCCCGAACGTGACGACGCGGCCGCGGGCGCTGCTGGCGGCGGCCATGACGGCGGGGTCCTCGGCGTTGGCGATGGCGACGTCGCCGGCGTCCTGGGCGGCCCAGATGCGGGCTTTGGCGGCGGCGTAGGCCTCCATGCTCGGGTGCCAGTCGAGGTGGTCCTCGGCCAGGTTGAGCCACGTCGCCACGGCCGGCCGGAACGTCTCGGTGAGCTCGAGCCGGAACGACGACGCCTCGACCACGATGACGTCGTGGCCGGCGTCGATGACGTCGACCAGCGGCACGTCGTTGTTGCCGGCGGCCACTGTGCTGCGACCGGCGGCGGTGAGCATCTCGGTGACGAGGGTGGTGACGGTGGTCTTGCCGTTCGTGCCGGTGATGGCGACGATCGGCGGGTGGCCCCAGCGGGCCGCCAGCTCGAACTCGCTCCACAGCGGCACGCCCGCCCCGGTGGCGAGGCCGAACACCGGGTGGCGGGGCGGCACCGGGGGGCTGGGCACGACGAGGTCGACGCCCGCCACGACCGCGGCGAGGGCGTCGCGATCCGGCGCCTCGACGACCTCGACGCCGAGCCGGCCAGCGCGCTCGCGGACGGCTGGGCCGGGGTGATCCTCGACCACCACGACGTCGATGCCGTGGCGGATGAGGGCGCGCGCCGCCGCCTCGCCGGCGACGCCCAGCCCGACCACGAGGGCCCGGCGGGCGTCCACACCGTCGGTCACCCGATCACCCCGGGGATCGAGAGGAAGTCGGCGTAGAACACCCCGAGGGCGATCGCCGTGCAGGCGCCCGCCAGGATCCAGAAGCGCACGATCACCGTGGTCTCGGGCCAGCCCAGCAGCTCGAAGTGGTGGTGGATCGGCGCCATGCGGAACACCCGCCGCTTGAAGAGCCTGTAGGCCCCGACCTGGATGATGACCGACAGCGTCTCGATCACGAAGAGCCCGCCGAGGATCGGCAGGAGCAGGTGGGTGTCGGTCATGAGGGCGAGGGCGGCGAGGCCGGCGCCGATCGCCAGCGAGCCCGTGTCGCCCATGAAGATGCGCGCCGGGGCCGCGTTCCACCACAGGAAGCCGGCGCAGGCGCCGACCATGGCGGCCGACACCAGGGCGAGGTCGAGGGCGTAGGGCAGGTTGTAGACGGCCGGGTTGCGGAACGCCCAGAAGCACACGACCACGTACGCGGCGAAGCTGAACGTGGCCGACCCGGAGGCGAGCCCGTCGAGCCCGTCGGTCAGGTTCACGGCGTTGGTCGTGGCCATGAAGAGCAGCACGGCGAAGCCGACCCACAGCACCGGGCCCATGTCCCAGCCGATCGAGTCGTGGCGGGTGAAGGCCAGGTTGGTGGAGACCTGGGAGAACTCGAGCACGCCGAGGGAGAACCCGATGGCCACGAGGAGCAGGCCGAGGACCTTGGCCTTCTTGGTGAGCCCCAGGTTGCGGGCGCGGGTGACCTTGATCCAGTCGTCGATCAGGCCGACCGCGCCGGCGCCGATGACGGCCAGCACCGTGAAGATCCCGGCGTAGCTGAACACGGCGCCGGGCCGGAGGTGCCCGACCACGTAGCCCGCCGCCGTGCCCACCACGATGGCGACCCCGCCCATGGTGGGGGTGCCCGCCTTGGTGAAGTGGCCCTGGGATCCCTCCTCGCGGATCGGCTGGCCGATGCCGCGCAGCCGCAGCCAGGAGATGAGGAACGGGGTGAGCACCAGGGCGACGAGCATGCCGACGCCCCCGCTGACGAGGAGCGCTACCACGCGCCCTCCCCGACCAGGCGCCGCAGCTCGGCGCGCACGACCTCACGATCGTCGAAGGGGATCGTGCGGCCGGCGAGCTCCTGGGTGGTCTCGTGGCCCTTGCCGGCCACCACGACCACCCAGCCGGGACCCGCGGCCGCCAGGGCGGCGGCGATGGCGGCCCGCCGGTCGGGCTCGACGTCGAGGGCGGCGGGGCCGGTGGCGCCCGCCACCACCGAGGCGATGATGGCGTGCGGGTCCTCGCTGCGGGGGTTGTCGGACGTGACCGTGACCCGGTCGGCCAGCCGGCTCGCGACCGCGCCCATGGCCGGGCGCTTCTCCCGGTCGCGCTCGCCGCCGCAGCCGAACACGAGGTGCAGGCCGCCGCCGGACGTGGCCTCCCGCACGGCCCGCAGCAGCTGCTCGAGCCCGTCGGGGGTGTGGGCGTAGTCGACGACCACGGCGAAGGGCTGGCCCTCCTCCACCAGCTCGAGCCGGCCGGGCACGCCCGGGGCGGTGGCCAGGCCGGCAGCCGCGGTGGCCGCGGGCACGCCCAGCTCGGCGGCGGCCGTCAGGGCGGCGAGGGCGTTGGCCACGTTGAAGCGCCCGCCGGCCGGCACCCGCACGCGCTGGCCGCGCCACGTGAACGTGCTCTCGGCGAGCCCGACCCGCAGGTCGGTGGCGTCCTCGAGCGAGTACCCGGTCGTCGGCACCCGGGCAGCGTCGCGCAGCAGCCGCCCGTGCGGATCATCGAGGTTGACGACGGCCCGCTCGGTCTGCTCGGGCTCGAAGAGCCGGGCCTTGGCCGCGAAGTACTCCTCCATCGTCCCGTGGTAGTCGAGGTGGTCGCGCGACAGGTTGGTGAACACCGCCACGTCGAAGCGGATGGCGTCGGTGCGGTGCTGGTCGAGGGCGTGCGACGACACCTCCATGGCGACGGCGTGGCCGCCGGCGTCGCGGTGGGCGGCCAGCCGGGCCTGCAGCTCGGGGCTGTCGGGGGTGTTGGGCGGTCCGGCCCCCGTGGCCGTGAGCGTGCCGATCACCGCCGTGCACCAGCCGTGCGCCTCGAGGATGGCGTGCACGAACCCGGCGGTCGTCGTCTTGCCGTTGGTGCCGGTGATGCCGACGATCCGCAGGTCCCGCGCCGGGTGCCCGTGCAGCGCGCTGGCGGCGCGGGCCATCTGCGGCCGCACGGCGGCGACCCGCACCTGCGGGACGTCGACGTCGACGAACCGTTCGACGAGCAGCGCGACCGCTCCGGCGGCCACGGCGGCGGCCGCGTGGTCGTGGCCGTCGCTGCGACTGCCGGGCACGCAGCAGAACAGCGCGCCCGCCGCCACCGCCCGCGAGTCGTGGGTCACCGCCCCGACGTCCACGCCGCTGACGTCGCCCCGCACCTCGAGGACGTCGAGGTCGGGCAGGAGGTCGACGAGCAGCACGTCAGTCCTGGATGGGCTGGGGAACGGGCTCGGTGAGCGTACCGGGCGGCGGCTCGGGCTCCTCGCCGACGACGGCGGCACCCGGCGGGATGCGCAGGTGGCGCAGGGCGTAGCGCGCCAGGTCGGCGAAGAGCGGTGCCGCCACCACCCCGCCGTAGATCGGGTGGGGCTCGTCGAGGACCACGATCATCGACAGCTTCGGGTCATCCGCGGGCACGAACCCCGCGAACGACGCCATGTAGGCACCGGGCTTGTAGCCCCGCACGCCGTCCAGCGGCTTGCGGGCCGTGCCCGTCTTCCCGGCGACCGGGTACCCCTCGATGCGGGCCCGGACGCCCGTGCCCTCCTCGACGGCCCGCACCAGCATGTCGGTCATCGCCACGGCGGTCGGTCCCGACACCACCGGCCGGGTCGCGGCAGGGCGCGCCTCGCGGTGGGTGCCGTCCGCGTCCACCGACGCCTTGACGAGCCGGGGCGCGACGTACACGCCGTCGTTGGCGATCACGTTGTAGGCGAGGAGCATCTGCAACGCCGTCACCGAGACGCCCTGGCCGATCGGCAGCGAGCCGATCGACGTGCCGCTCCACCCGCCGGGCTCGAGCATGAGGCCGGCGGACTCGGCGGGGAAGCCGAGCGCCGTGCGCTCGCCGAACCCGAACCGCCGCAGGTAGGCGTCGAAGCGGTCGCGCCCCAGCTCCTGGGCGATCATGATCGTCCCCACGTTCGAGGACCGCGTGAGGATGTCCGACACCGACCAGCGCTCGGGCGGGTGGCGCTCGTGGTCGGAGAAGACGTGGGTCGACACGCGGAGGCGGTCGGGCACGACGAGCACGTCATCGGCGGTGAACAGGCCCTCTTCGATCGCCCCGGCGAGGGTGATGACCTTGTTCACCGAGCCGGGCTCGAACACGGTGGTGACCGCCATGTTGTCCCGGGTCGGCCGAGGCGTCGGATCGTCGCCGGCGCCCGCGCGCAGGCTGGCCATGGCGAGGATGTCGCCGCTGCGGGGGGCCATGAGCACGACCATGCCACCCTTGGCGCCGGTGGCGGCGATCTGCTCGGCGAGGAGCCGCTCGGCCTCGTACTGCAGCGAGCGGTCGAGGGTGAGCACGAGGTCAGCCCCCCGCTCCGCCGGGCGCAGGCGGTGCTCGCCCGAGGGGATCGTCATCCCGCCCAGCGCCCGCTCGACGACCAGCTCGCCGGGCACGCCGGCCAGCAGCTCGTCGTGGTGCAGCTCGAGGCCCGAGACCCCGATGTTGTCGAGGTCGACGGTGCCGAGCACGGCGGCGGCCAGATCCCCGGCCGGGCGGAAGCGTCGCGGCTCGGTGATCACGTTGATCCCGGCCAGCCCCAGGTCGCGCACCCGGGACGCCCGCTCGTCGTCGATCTGGCGGGCCAGGTAGACGAAGGCCCCGGTGCGGATGAGCCGCTCCCGGACGACCTCGGGGTCGAGGTCGAGGATCGGGCCCAGGGCCGCGGCGTAGGCCCGGGGGTCGGTCACGAGCCGGGGGTCGGCCCACACCGTGTGCTGCGGGACGGATAGGGCCAGCTCGTGGCCGTTGCGATCGAACAGGGCGCCCCGGTCGGCGGGCAGCGCGATCGACCGGACCCGCTGGGCGTGGCCGATCGAGGCGTAGTGGTCGGGTGCGACGACCTGGAGGTGCACGAGGCGCCCGGCCACGAGGCCGAAGGCGAGCAGGGCCGTGACGAGCACGGCGATGAGGCGCAGCCCCGTGCGCCGGGTCACGGCCGGTCGGCGAGGTGCGACTTCACCGCCGCCCAGGCCTGCACACCGTCACCGCCCGGGGCGTCGGGGGCGGTGTCGGCGGGCGCGCCGGCCGGGCCGGACGGCGACAGGTAGGTGACGCCCGGCGGCGGGACCATGCCGAGCCGCTCCTGGGCCGCCGCCACGATGCGCTCGGGTGACTCGAGCTCGGCGACCCGCAGCCGCAGGCGCTGGTAGCGGGCCTGCTCGTCGGCGACCTCGCCTTCGAGGCGGGACAGCTCGACCTGGCCCTCGACCAGCGCGGCGTGGAAGGCGGCCATGCCGAGCAGCGAGAGCGCAGCCAGCGCGGCGATCACCGCGACGACCGCCCGGACCCGGCGGCGGCGGGCCCGGGCCCGGAGGTGGCGGTCGTCGACGACCCGGAGGCTCGGCCGCCCGGCAGGCGGCGGGACCGGCCCGGGGGCGGGCGCACCCCGGTGGCGCAGCGGTACGGGGATGGCGTTCACGGGCGGGGACCTCCGGCGGGATCAGTGTGCGGCACGTCGGCGTCACGGTCGGGGATGGTGGGGGCCAGGCGCTCGACGGCTCGCAGCCGTGCGCTCTCGGCCCTGGGGTTGCGGGCGATCTCCTCGGCGGTGGGCTTCCAGGCGCCCCGCTTCAGCAGGCGGGCCGCGGGCTGGGCGCCGCAGCCGCACGGCAGGTTCGGCGGGCACGTGCAGCCGCCGGTGCTGGCTTCGCGGAAGCGGTCCTTCACGATGCGGTCCTCACCCGAGTGGTAGGCGAGGGCGGCGCAGCGCCCGCCGGGGACGAGCAGGGCGATGGCGGCGTCGATGGCGCCGGGGAGCACGGCCAGCTCGTCGTTCACCGCGATGCGCAGCGCCTGGAACGTGCGCCGGGCGGGGTGGCCGCCGCGGCGGCGGGCCGGCGCCGGGATGGCGGATCGGACCACCTCGGCCAGCTCGCCCGTCGTCTCGATGGGGCGGGCGGCCACGATGGCCCGGGCGATGCGGCCGGCGTGACGCTCGTCGCCGTGCTGGCGGAGCAGGCCGGCGAGGTCGTCCTCGCGCCACCCGTTGACGATGTCGGCGGCGGTCACGGGCTGGGTCGGGTCCATGCGCATGTCGAGGGGGCCGTCGGCGCGGAAGCTGAATCCCCGCTCGGGCCGGTCCAGCTGCGGGGAGCTGACCCCGAGGTCGAAGAGCACGCCCGACACGTCGCCCCGGTCGTCGCCCGCCGCCTCCTCGGTGATGCGGTCGAAGCGGCTGTGGCGGACGCGGGCGCGCTCGCCGTAGGGCCCGAGCCGCTCGCTGGCGGCGGCCACGGCGTCGGGATCGCGGTCGAGCCCGAGGACCGAGAGGTGGGTGTGGGCGTCGAGGAGGGCCCGGGCGTGGCCCCCGCCCCCGACCGTGGCGTCGACGAGCACGCCGGGCGGCACGGGGCCGAAGACGGCCACGACCTCGTCGACCATCACGGGTTCGTGCTCGAAGGGCGAAGACATGGGGGTCACACCTGGGGTCGGGGTTGTGCGGCGACGTCGGGGGGTGGAGGTCAGCGGGTGTCGTCCCCGCCCATCGGCTGCCCCCCGACCAGCGCGTTCGCCGGGTTGTCTCCCCGTACGACTGAGACGGAAGCGGGCGGAGTAGGGGCTATCCATCCCACCGGTCGGGGGGCAGCGGATGAGCGGAGCGCCGCCGGATCGGCGGTTCTCTCGTTGGTGGTCGGACGGTGCGGTCGGTTCGTGCTCCTCTCGTCAGATCCCGACGTCCTGGAGGCCCTCGCTGGCCGCCGCCATCGAGGCCCGTCCCTCGGTGTCGACGCGGGCCCAGCGCTCGGCGTCCCAGATCTCGATGCGGTTGATGGCCCCGATCACGACGACGTCGCGCTCGAGGGAGGCGAAGTCGCGCAGGTTGGCGGGGATCGTGATGCGGCCCTGGCGGTCGGGGGTGACCCGGGCGGCGCCGGCGGCGAAGGCGCGCACCACGTTGCGCTCCCGTTCGCCCCGTCGTGCCTTCTCCATCAGGTCCTCAGCCACCTTGGTGAACTCCTCCGGTGTCCAGACGGCCAGGCAGCCGTCCAGCGAGGTGGTGACGTAGGCGCCCTCCTCGAGGTCGTCGCGGAAGCCCGCCGGCAGGATCACCCGGCCCTTGCTGTCCAGGGAGTGCTGGTGCGTTCCCAGGAACATCCACGTCGCCTGTCTCGAAGGGGGCCATCACCACCTCGTTCCCGTGACGCACCAGGCCCCTCCCTTGCGCGCCACTTGCCGCCACATTACGCCCCACTCCCCCACCCGTCAACACCCTTCCCCCCCACCGGCCACCACCGCCGTCCCCGCGGCGCCCCTTTCCGGACCGTCGACGTCGCATACGGGCGCGCGGAATCCGGAAAGCGAAGGGAGGTGCCCGACCGGCCCGCTTTCCGGACCGTCGACGTCGCATACGAGCGCGCGGGGTCCGGAAAGGCGACGGCCGCGGGCCGGAGCCGCCCGGCTCAGCGGGGGAGGTGACGCTCGAACGCGGCTTCGACGGCGGCGCGGTCGACGCCGACGCCGAGGTCGGCGAGGCCGCTCGCGGCGGGTGCGATGGCCCGCACGAGCTCGGCGCGCTCGGTGGGGTCGAGGGCGAGCAGGCCCGCCAGCCGCTCGGGGCGCCACGCCAGCAGCACGGCGCACTGGAAGCGGGCGCCCTGCCGGCCCCGGCGCTGGGAGACCCCCACGACCTTGGCGTCGCCGGCGGTCACTTCGCCCGAGCCCACCCCGGCGAAGCACACCAACCGCCCGTACGGGCCACAGGCGAGCGAGCCGTGGTGCACCTCGGCGGCGACCCCCAGGTCGGCGAGGGCCCGCCCCCAGGCCTCCCCCACCCACCAGGCCGAGCGCACCACGTCGTCGTCCCAGAGCGGGTCGCCGGGGGGCACGAGCACGTCAGCCCACACCACGTCGCCCGGATCGAGCAGGACCACGCCCCCGCCGCTGCGCCGGCGGGCCACGTCGACGCCCGCGGCGGCCGCCGCGGCCCGGTCGACGAGCTCGTCGCGCTGGGTGCTGCCGAGCACCAGCGCGGGCGCCTCGGGCTCCAGCCACCAGACCGTGCGCCGCGGCGGATCGGGCAGGGCCCGGTCGTGGAGCGCGGCGGCCGAGCCCCGGTGCCGCTCGACGGCCCAGGCCCGGGCGGAGGACGGCGAGGTCACCGGCGCCGGCCGGCGGTCTGGCCCGGGGGCGGTGGCGGGGCCGGTCAAGCCGACAGGGCGGCGGGCAGGCGCAGGTAGGGCTCCCAGTGCTCGGGGACCCGGTCGACGGCCACGACCACCCAGGCGAGCTGGCGGGGGGCGGTGGGCTGGCGGGACAGCACCATGCCCGACTCCTCGAGCAGCCGGTCGCGCTTGCGCACGTTGCACGGCCGGCAGGCCGCCACCACGTTCTCCCACGTGTGCTCGCCGCCGCGGCTTCGGGGGTGCACGTGGTCGATGCTGTCGGCCCGGTTGCCGCAGTACTGGCACCGGTAGCTGTCCCGCAGGAACACCGCCCGCCGGGACAGGGCGGCCCGGCGCCGGTACGGCACCTTCACGTAGTAGCGCAGCCGGATCACCGAGGGGACCTCGACGCTGAGGCGGGCCGAGTGCACCGTGGTGCCTGCGCTGTGCAGCACGTCGGCCTTCTCGGCGAGGACCAGGACCACGGCGCGGCGGGCTGCGACGACGCACAGCGGCTCGTAGCTCGCGTTGAGGACCAGCGCCCTCCCCACGGACCAGCAGGGTACAGCGTTCAGCCGGCCGGCAGCCGGGACCATGCCCGCACCCAGCGCAGCCAGGCCAGCAGCTCGGCGGGGTCGGGAGGGCGGTCGGGGTCGCCGCTGTAGGTCTGCAGCCGGAACCGCAGGTAGGCGGGATCCGGGCGGGGCAGGGGCGGGAACCGCCGCCACCACCCCCGGGGCGCCAGGCGCACGAGCGCCACCACGGCGGTCCCCCACAACCCCGGCCGGACCGCGAGCCGGGCCGCCACGCCCAGCCACCACCGGGCCGTCACGGCCGCTCGTCCCCCGGCCCGGGCCGGCCCGGCAGGAGGCCGGCGCCCCGGAGGCCGACCGCGGCGGCGCCGACGAGGGGCCCGGCCCCACCGAGGCCGGCGGGCCGGATGGCGGCGCCGGCGGCGAACGCCAGCCGGGCCCGCGCCGCCAGCTCGGTGCGGGCGGCGGCGAAGAACGGCTCGCCGTGGCCGAGGGCCACCGAGCCGGCCACGACCGCGAGCCGCAGGTCCAGCAGGCTGGCGACCGACGCCACGGCCCGGCCGACGAGCGTCCCGGCCCGGCGGACCTCCTCCGGCGGCGCCTCGGCCGCGGGCGCGCCGGTGCGGGCGGCGATGGCGGTGCCCGACGCCTCGGCCTCGAGGCAGCCGCGGGCCCCGCAGCCGCAGGTCCGCCCGTCGGGTTCGACGATCACATGGCCGATGTGGCCGGCGTTGCCGGCGGCGCCGTCGAGCAGGCGCCCGTCGAGCACGATGCCTCCGCCGACGCCGGTGGAGACGACCATGGCGAGGAAGTGGCGCTCGCCGGCGGCGGCCCCCACCCACCCCTCACCCAGCGCCAGCGCCTTGGCGTCGTTGTCCACGTGGACGGGCAGGCCGAGGTGCTCCGCCAGCCGGTCGCGGAGGGGGAAGTCCCGCCACGCCGGGATGTTGAGCGGTGAGACGGCCTCCCCGCCGGGGGTCATGGGACCGCCGCAGCCGACCCCGCACACGGACACGGCGCCGGCGCCGTCGACGCCGGCCCTCACCTCGGCGGCGAGCCCCGCCAGGACGGCGAACAGCGCCTCGGCGTCGTCGCCCCGGGGCGTGGGCGCCCGGCGGCTGCCGAGGAGCCGGCCCTCGGCGTCGACCACGCCCACGTCGAGCTTGGTCCCCCCGATGTCGACGGCGAGCACGGTCGGCACGGGTCCGAAGGCTAGGTCGCGATGCGAGCCTCTAGGCTGAACGGCGGTTGCCGGCCATGAGGAGGGCAGACACGGTGGCCAGGCAACGGACGATCGCGACGGACGTGGAGCCCTACGCCGAGGTGTTCGGCGCCATCGCCGCGAACGTCGAGCAGGTGCTCCAGGGCAAGCCCGACGTCGTGGAGCTGGCGCTGCTGTGCCTGGTGTCCGAGGGGCACCTGCTGATCGAGGACATCCCGGGGGTGGGGAAGACCAGCCTGGCCAAGGCGCTGGCCGCCTCGATCGACTGCACGTGGAGCCGGATCCAGTTCACGCCCGACCTGCTGCCGTCCGACGTCGTCGGGGTGACCGTGTGGAACCGGGCGACGGGAGAGTTCGAGTTCCGGCCCGGCGTGATCTTCGCCAACCTGGTGCTCGGCGACGAGATCAACCGGGCGTCGCCCAAGACCCAGTCCGCCCTGCTCGAGGCCATGGAGGAGCGCCAGGTCACGATCGACGGCGTCACCCGCCCCCTCGACCCCCCGTTCATGGTGATCGCCACTCAGAACCCCATCGAGCACGAAGGCACCTACCCCCTGCCCGAGAGCCAGCTCGACCGGTTCTTCATGCGCATCAGCGTCGGGTACCCCGCCCGCGAGGCCGAGATCGGCATCCTCGACACCCACGGCGCCCTCGACCTGCTGGCCGGCCTCGAGCCCGTGGCCACCGCCGCCGACGTGCGGGCGATGGCGGCGCTCACCCGCCAGATCCACGTGGCACCCTCGCTGAAGGAGTACCTGGTGGCGCTCGCCGAGACGAGCCGCCGCCACCCCGCCCTGGCCATCGGCATGTCGCCGCGGGCCACCCTGGCGCTGCAACGCGCGGCCCGGGCCCGGGCCGTCACCGCCGGCCGCAACTACATCGTCCCCGACGACATCAAGGCCATGGCCCCCCACGTGCTCGCCCACCGCCTGGTGCTCACCCCCGAGGCCCACGTGCAGGGCGTGTCCACCGCCGAGGTGATCGACGAGGTGATCCGCCACGTGGCGGTGCCCACCGGCCCCGGAGACGGCGCCGCGTCCCGCGGCGCCCGGCGCTGACGTGCTGACCCGCCAGGGCTGGGCGGTGGCGATCGGCTCGGTCGCCCTGCTCGCCGCCGGCCGCCTGCTCGGCATCCACGAGCTGTTCCTGCTGGGTGCAGGCGCCGCCGCCCTGGTGCTCGCCGCCACCGCCTACGTGAGCCTCGTGCGCCTGCGACTCGACGTGAGCCGCACCCTGCACCCCCAGCGGGTGCACGCCGGCAGCGCGAGCCGCGTCGAGCTCGCGGTCCGCAACCTCGGGCGGCGCCGGACGGCGCTGCTGACCCTGCGGGACCCCATCGGCGACCAGCGGGGGGCGTCGGTGGTGCTGGCGCCGCTGGCTCCCGGCCGGCTCGCCCAGGCCAGCTACCGGCTGCCGACCCAGCGCCGGGGCATCGTGCCGGTCGGCCCGCTGCGCATCGAGGTCAGCGACCCCTTCGGCCTGACCACGGTCGACCACCGCGCCGCACCGGTCACCGAGCTGACCGTCTACCCCGCCGTGGAGGACGTGGCCCCGCCGCCCCACACGATGGGCGACGACCCCCACGCCGGCGTGGACGTGCCCAACGCCCTCTCCGTCAGCGGCGAGGAGTTCTACGCCCTGCGCCGCTACGAGATGGGCGACGACCTGCGCCGGGTGCACTGGCGGGCGACCGCCCGCCACGACGAGCTGATGGTCCGCCAGGACGAGATGCCCTGGCAGGGCCGCTCGACGATCCTGCTCGACCTGCGGGCCGCCGCCCACACCGCCGAGACCCTGGAGCGGGCGGTGTCGGCGGCGGCCAGCCTCGTGATGGCGTGCAGCCGGCACCGCTTCCTCGTGCGGTTGGTGAGCACCGACGGGCACGACTCGGGCTTCGCCGCCGGCCACGTCCACATCGAGGCGGTCATGGAGCACCTGGCGAGCGTGTCGGCGTCCGACGCCAGCCGCTACGAGGGGATGCTCGCCGCCCTGCGCCGCTCCGGCAACGGCGGCGCCCTCGTCGCCCTGCTGGGCGGCCGGGCCGCCCCCGACCTCGCCGGTGTGGCGCGCCTGCGCGCCGCGTTCGGATCGGTGTCGGCGGTGACGTTCACCTCCGGCCGCGGCGCCGGGGCGGGCCACGGGGGCGGGGCGGGGATGCTCGTCGTCGACGACGCCACCACCTTCGCCGAGGCGTGGAACACGACGGTCCGGCGGCGCCGCGTCGGGGCGGTGCCGCGGTGACCGCCACCCTCGGCCGGCCCGCACCCGGGCCGACACCGGCGCCCCCGCCGCTCGACCAGCCAGCTCCGGCGCCGTCCGGCGCGGACGTGCCTGCCGGTGTGCGCCACGCCCGGCTCGGCCTCACCCTCGCCACCGAGGTGCTCGTCGTGGCCCTCTCGCTCGCCGCCGTCGCCGGCTTCGTGCGGCTGTTCGACGGCGCGTCGTTCCTGGTGCCGCTCGGCATCACCGCCCTGGCGTCGCACGCCCTGGCCGCCAGCCTGCGCCGGGCAGGGGTCGGGGTCGGCGCGGCGTCGCTGCTGTCCGCCGGGGGGATGGTCCTGGTGATCAGCTGGCTGCTGCTCGGCGAGACCACCGCGTACGGGGTGCCGACGGCGGCGTCCTGGGAGGCGGCAGGGCTCCACCTGCGCGACGCCTGGGCGCTGTTCGGCGAGGTGCGGGCCCCCGTGCCGCCCGAGACCGGCTTCCTGCTGGCCTCGGCTGTGGCGTTCTGGTTCGCAGCCATGCTGACCGACACCGCCGCCTTCCGCTTCGGGACCGCCCTCGAGGCCGCCATCCCGCCGGCGACGCTGTTCGGCTTCGCCGCCGCCCTCGGCGCCCCCCGGCACCGCACCGCCGTCACCGCCCTGTTCCTCGCCGTGCTCCTCGCCTACGTCCTGTGCCACCGGGCCCGGCGGCAGGTCGACGCCCCCAGCTGGCTCGCCGCGGGCGCCGGCTCGGGCACGGCGCCGCTGCTGGCGACGGGCGCCGTGCTGGCGGCGGTCGCGGTGGCCGCCGCCGTCGTGCTCGGCCCGCGCATCCCCGGGGCCGACGACGCCGCGCTGGTCCCGTGGCGCCAGTCCGACCGGCCCTCGCCCGCCGCCCGGGTGACGGTCAGCCCCCTCGTCGACATCCGCTCCCGCCTGGTGAACCAGAGCCACGTCGAGGTGTTCACCGTGCGGGCGACCGAACGGGCCTACTGGCGACTCACCGCGCTCGAGACCTTCGACGGGCGCATCTGGTCGTCCACGGGCTCGTACCGTCCGGCCGCCGGTCCGCTGCCCGTCCCCCAGGCCGGGCCCGGCGAGGTCGAGTCGATCCAGGAGTTCTCGATCCTGTCCCTCGCGTCGATCTGGCTACCCGCCGCCTTCCGCCCGAGCGTCATCGACGGACCCGACGGGGTGCGCTTCGACCCCGAGTCCGGCAGCCTCCTGACCGAGGAGGAGACGTCCGACGGGCTCGAGTACCGCGTCCGCTCGGTGCTGCCCCTCCCCGACCCCGCCCAGCTCGACGGGCCCGCCGTCCCGCAACCGGCCGGGGCGCTCGACCGCTACCTCGACCTGCCCGCCGACCTCAGCGTCCGGGTCCGCCAGCTCGCGGCCGAGGTCACGGCGGGGGCGACCACGCCGTACGAGCAGGCCCGCGCCCTGCAGGACTTCCTGCGGAGCGACCTGTTCGCCTACGACCTCGAGGTGCCCGCCGGCCACAGCGTCGACCACCTCGAGGCGTTCCTGTTCGACGTGCGGCGCGGCTACTGCGAGCAGTTCGCCGGGGCGTACGCGGCGATGGCCCGGGCGGTCGGCCTGCCGGCCCGGGTGGCGGTGGGCTTCACGCCCGGCGAACCCGACGACGACGGCGTGTTCGTGGTGCGCGGGCTCAACGCCCACGCGTGGCCCGAGGTGCACCTTCCCGGTGCGGGCTGGGTGGCCTTCGAGCCCACGCCCGGGCGGGGCATCCCCGGCGCCGAGGCCTACACCGGCGTCACCGAGCAGCAGGCGTCGGTCGACGACCCCACGACGGCCACCACCGTGCCCCCGATCGACGAGGGCGCCGACGGGCCCGGGCCCGACGCCCCGCCCCCGCCCGACCCGGACCTGCCCGAGCTCGACGTCGACACCGGCGACGCCGCCGCCCCGCCGCCCGCCGGCGACGGTCCCGGACCCGCAGGGCGGGCCGCGCTGGCGCTGGCGGGCCTGCTCGCCATCGCCGTGGCCTGGCCGGCGACGCTGGCCGTCGCCCGGGAGGTGCGGCGCCGCCGCCGGCGCGAGGCGGCCCGCACGCCGGCCGAGCGGGTGCGCCTGGCGTGGGTCGAGGTCACCGAGGCGCTCGCCCGGCGGGGCGTCGCGCGCCGACCGGCCGAGACCCACCTCGAGCTGGCGGCCCGGGCGGCGCGACGCGTGGGCGTGGTCGAGTCGATGACGCGCCTGGCGGCACTGGCGGCGTGGGCCGACTACGCCGCCGAGGGGCCCGGTGCCGCCGACGCCGACGCCGCCGTGGCGCTGCGCGACGAGGTCGTCCGGCACGTGCACGCCCAGCTCGGCTGGGCAGAGCGGGTGCGCTGGGCGATCGACCCCCGGCCGCTCCTGCCCGAGCAGCGGGCGCGCGTCGTCGTCAGCGGCGCGTGATCGCCCGGCCCCGCGGCCCGGCTACTCGTCGCGCTTGAAGCGGTCGCGCATCTTCTGGCCGGCGCCACCGAAGTAGTCGCGCACACCGCCGGGCTTGAGCGAGCTGGTCCACTGCTGCCAGCCGGCGCGCCCCATCGCCCGCAGGTTCCGCTCGAAGAAGAAGGCGGCGGCGAGCATGAGCAGGAAGCCGCCGAAGGCCAGGAAGGCCGAGATGGGCAGGGTGGCGATGAGGACGAGCACACCGACGATGAACCCGGCTGCCGCCCACTTCAGGTTGCGGCCGGCGTGCCGGTAGAGGCTGGTCGAGCCCACCTCCTTCGCGAACCGGGGATCGCTCGCGTAGAACTGCTGCTCGATCTCCTGGAGGATCCGCTGTTCGTCCTCGGAAAGCGGCACCTCGCCACTCCTTCGGTTCGCGATCTGTCGGCTGGTCCCTGCTGCGGGGTTACCCCCCGTGCCGGTCGGACACACCCGGTGCCCTCCCGAATGCTACGGGCTCATCTTCGCACAGCCACCGCGACCCAACAACGCGCTGATCGCCCTGTCACCGGGCGCCGTCCGCCGGCCCCGGGTCGGTCGGGCGGGCGTCCTCGGCGAGCGGTCCCCACTGGCGGGCGCCGCCACCGGGGCCGGGCCGCAGCCGGTCCTCGCCGCCGGCCAGCCGGGCGGGGCCGATGGCGTCGCGTCCGAAGCGCCGGCGGATCTCGTCGACGGCGCCGGTGGCGCCCGCCCACCGGCCGGTCAGCTCCTCGAACCGCAGCTGGCGGGCACCGCCGTCGACCAGACCGGACCCCGACACCCCGAGCAGGCGCACACCGGCGCCGGTGTCGACGGCCGCCAGCAGCTCGAGGGCGGTCCGGGCCAGCTCGGGTCCGGCGTCGACCGGCTGCTCCAGCGTGACCGAGCGGGTGATCGTGCGGAAGTCCCCGAACCGCACCTTCAACTGGAGCGTGCGGGCCGCCACGGCGTGCTCGCGCAGGCGGTCCGCCACGGCGTCGGCGAGCCGCACCACCTCGCGCTCGAGCTCGTCGCGGGCGGTGAGGTCCCGGGGGAACGTCTCCTCGTGGCCCACCGACTTGGGGGCCCGCTCCGGCGTCACGGGACGCTCGTCCCGGGCCCACGCCAGGGCGTGCAGGTGCTGGCCGGCGGCCCGGCCCAGCGCGCCCACGAGGGTCTGCTCGGGCAGCTCGGCGAGCTGGCCCACCGTCTTGACCCCGAACCGCTCGAGCCGCCGCAGCGTGGCGGGGCCGACCCCCCACAGGGCCTCCACGGGGTGGGCGTGGAGGAAGGCGAGCTCGCCGGCCTCGTCGACGACGTAGACGCCGGGACCGGGCACGGGGCCGGACGGGCTGGGCCGGGGCTTGGCCGCCTCGGAGGCCAGCTTGGCGGTGAGCTTGCGGGGGGCGACGCCGACCGAGCACGACAAACCCAGCTCCCCGGCGATGCGGTCGCGCACGGCGTGGGCGATCGTGGGGCCGTCGCCGAACAGCCGGTGGGCGCCGGCCACGTCGAGGAAGGCCTCGTCGAGCCCGATGCGCTCCACCAGCGGCGTGAACGACCGGAGGATCTCGTGCACCTCGGTGCTCGCCGCGCTGTACCGATCGAACCGCCCGCCGATGAACACGGCGTCGGGGCACAGGCGCCGGGCCACGGCCGTGGGCATCGCCGAGCGCACCCCGTACGCCCGGGCCTCGTAGGAGGCCGACGCCACCACGCCCCGCTCCCCCGTGCCACCCACGACCACCGGGCGGCCAACCAGCTCGGGCGCGTCCAGCAGCTCGACGGCCACGAAGAACGCGTCCATGTCGACGTGGAGGACGTGGGGGCCGTGGGGTCGGTGGGAGCCGTGCCGGTCCACGGGCTCAGGCCGTGGGGAGCGCGACGACGACCATCTCCTCGCGGGTGGCGCCGTCGATCCGGTAGCGCCAGGTCCGCGGGCAACTCGAGCGGTCCCCGAGCCAGGCCAGGAGCGGCTCGACCGTGGGCCGCCACGTCGCCCCGAGCACGTCCGCGCAGGCGGGCGGGTGCACGAACCGGGCGTCCACGACGATGCCGTCGGGGTCCTCGGTGACCAGCTCGCCGTGCCAGCTGACGGCCCGGTGCACCTCGACCCGCAGATCCCAGCCCAGGTCGGGGGCCTCGACGGCGACCTCGTAGAGCGGGCCGTGCCACGAGGGCACGACCAGCCCGGTCTCCTCGGCGACCTCGCGGGTCAGGCCCTCGATCAGGCTCTCGCCCTCGTCGATGACCCCGCCGGGGGTGGACCACTCGGTGCGGCCGTCGCGGCGGCGGTTCTGCACGAGCAGCACCCCGCCGTCGGGGTGCTCGATGATGCCCCCGGCCACCAGCCAGCGCCGCATCCCCCCAGTCTGCTCCACCGGCGCGGGGCTACACGGCGTCCCACACCATGGCGCCTCCCCCGTCGTCGCCGAGCAGCAGGTCGGCGGGGCGCTGCTTGTCGATGTGGCCGATCAGGCCGCGGTAGATGCCGTAGCCCACCAGCTCCTGGAGCCGGGGGCTGAAGCGGGCGACGAGCTCGCGGGGCAGGCCCAGTTGCTGGTTCTCCTGCTGGCGGATGTAGCCGGCGCAGTAGTTCATGGCGATCCCGACCCGGCGCCGGTCCGTGCGGTTGGCGCCGCCGCCGTGCCAGAGGCTGCCGTGCCAGACCAGCACGCTGCCCTTGGGCATCTCGGCGGGGATGCTGTCGTAGTGGGCCCCGTAGTCGGGCGAGCGGTCAGCTGTGTGGGTGCCGGGGATGATGCGGGTGGCGCCGTTCTCCTCGGTGAAGTCGGTGAGCGCCCACATCGTGTTGCACACCGTCGCCGGATGGGGCTTGGGGATGGGGATGAGCTGGTCGTCGGCGTGGATGGGCTGGGCGGACTCGCCTGGGCCGATGGCGATCGACGACAGCGATGACACCAGGCACCCCCGGTCGAGCACCCGTTCGACGACCGGCAGCACGTTCGGGTGCACGGGGATGCGCTCGTACAGCTCGCCGTACGCCAGCAGGTTGTAGATCCGCCAGGTGGCGGCGCCCTCGAAGCTGTTGCCAACAGGCTCGACGCCCTTCTCCCGCTCGAGCCGCTCGAGGTCCTCGGCCAGCGCGTCGATGAGGTCGAGCTCGATCGCCCCCTCGATGATCGTGTAGCCGTCCTGGTCGATGCGGGCGGCGTGCTCGTCGGCCGTGGCGGCGTCCATCACCTCGGTTTGCATGGTGGGCAGTCTGCCCGATGATGGAGGGCGTGACCGACGACGACCTCCATCCGGGCGTGGCCGCGGTGGTGGCGGCGGGCCAGCGGCTGGGCGTGCCGGTGACCCCCCGGGAGTTCCCCGGGGGCACCCGCACGGCGGAGGACGCCGCCCGGGCCGTGGGGTGCGAGCTCGGCCAGATCGTGAAGTCGCTCGCCTTCGTGGTCGACGGCGCGGTCGTGATGGCCCTGATGGCGGGCACGAACCGGCTCGACGAGTCCCGGCTGGCCGCAGCCGCGGGAGCGGGACCGGCCGGCGTGCGCCGGGCCCGCGCCGACGAGGTGCGGGCGGCGACGGGCTACCCCATCGGCGGGGTGCCGCCCTTCGGGCACGCGCGATCGTTGCGGACCTTCGTCGACGAGGACCTGCTCGGCCACGCCGAGGTGTGGTGCGCGGCGGGCACCCCCCGCCACGTGTTCCCGGCCGATCCCCGCGCCCTGGTCACGGCGCTCGGCGCCACGGTGGTGCCCCTGGCCGTCCGCTGACCCGGCCTCGCCACCTACGATGCGGCCATGGCGGACCGATCCGGGCCGATGCGGGCGTTCTTCGACCTGTGGTCGCGCGTGTACGACATCCCGGCGGTGCAGCGGGCGGTGTACAAGCCCGTCCAGGACGCCGTCATGGGCGCCCTGGGCGATCCCCGAGACGTCCTCGACCTCGGCTGCGGCACCGGCCTGCTGACGGCCCGCATCGCCGAGGAGCGGCCCGGCGCCCGGGTCGTCGGTTGCGACTTCTCCGCCGGGATGCTCGGCCAGGCCGCCGCCCGCACCAGCGCCGCCGTGTTCGTCCAGGGCGACGCCATGCACCTGCCCGTGCGCGACGCCAGCGTCGACGTCGTCACCTGCACCGAGTCGTTCCACTGGTACCCCGATCAGGAGCGGGCCCTGGCCGAGATGCGCCGGGTGCTGCGGCCGGGCGGCCGTCTGCTCGTGGCGCTGGTGAACCCCCGCACGGCCGTCGTGAGCGACGTCGCCGGCCGCTGGTCCCGCCTGGCGGGCCAGCCGTTCCACTGGCCGACCCGCCGGCGGATGCGCGAGCTGGCCGAGGCCGCGGGACTCGTGGTCGAGCGCCAGGACCGCGTGCGGCGCGTGCCCGGCATCGTGCTGCTGCCCCCGGCGCTGACGATCGCCCGCCGCCCGTGAGCGGCACGGTCGTCTTCCTGCACGCCCATCCCGACGACGAGGCCATCTTCACCGGGGGCACCATCCTCGCCCTCGTCGAGGCAGGTTGGCGGGTGGTGCTCGTGGTCGCCACCGACGGCCGGCTGGGCGTGCCGACCGCGGCCGCCGAGCCGCCCTCCACGCTCGCCCACCAGCGGGCGCGCGAGACGCGGGAGGCGTGCGCCATCCTCGGGGTGCACCGTGTCGAGCACCTCGGCTACGCCGACTCGGGCCTGCCGGGCGACCCCGCCAACCGTGACCCCCATGCGTTCGCCGCCGTCGACGAGGGCGAGGCCGCCGCCCGGGTCGCGGCGCTGCTGGTCGACGAGGCCGCGGACGCCCTCGTCGTCTACGACGACCACGGCATCTACGGACACCCCGACCACGTCGCCGTGCACCGGGTGGGCCGGGCGGCCGCCGAGCGGACGGGCACCCCCCACGTCTACGAGGTGACCGTCGACCGGGAGTACCTGCACTTCGTCGAGACCCACCTGGTGATCGAGGCCGGCGCCGCGGCCGCGGCGCTGGGCCTTGCGGGCACCGCCATCGGCACGCCCACGGTGCTGGTCGACACCACGCTCGACGTGCACCGCCACCTCCCCCGCAAGCGGGCGGCCATGGCCGCCCACCGCAGCCAGATCCCCGAGACGGCGGCCGTGCTCGCCCTCCCCGACGAGGCGTTCGCCGCCGTGTACGGCTTCGAGTGGTACCTCCGCTCCGGTCCCCCTGGCCCTCTCGAGTCCCTGTGACCAGCCGGGGGCGAGCAGTCGCTCCCGAGGGCTGGTGGTAGCGCGCCGGACGGCGCGTCCTACGATCGGCGTGTGGCCGAGCAGTTGCCGCCGACGGAGACCGGGGCCGAGACCGAGCCGAGCGCCCTGCCCGGCGTCGGCGCCCGGGTCGTCGCCTTCGCCGCCATCATCGTGGCCGGGGTGTGCGGCGGGCTGATCGGCTACGCCTTCGCCGACATCACCTGCACCGGGGACTGCGGCACGTGGATCGGGGCGGGCGCGCTGATCGGAGCGGTGGCGGCCGCCGCCGGCGTGGCCGTGGTGGCGGTGCTCGCCCTGCGCGCCATGTCCGAGTGGCGCGCCTGACCACGCGGCCGCCGTCAGGTGGGGGCGAGGCGGA
This sequence comes from Actinomycetota bacterium, assembly GCA_004366205.1. GTDB lineage: Bacteria > Actinomycetota > Acidimicrobiia > Acidimicrobiales > CADCSY01 > SIRW01. The sequence continues at coordinate 55,186 of SIRW01000103.1, forward strand.
GGCGGCGGAAGGTCTCGGCGGCGGCGAGGCCGGCGGGCTCGCCCGCCTGCTCGGCCCGCTGGGCCACGAAGGCGCGCAGCCAGTCGGTGTCGGGGCCCAGCTGGCTGCGGTGACACAGGAGGGCGTCCACCTTGACCTCGAGCGTGGCGCTCACGTCGACGGCGACGTCGGCTTCGAGCGTTCCCGACAGCAGCACGGTGCTGACCTGGTGGGGGTCGCCCGCGTCGGGGAAGTAGAGCGGCGCCGACGCCGAGGGTGCGACGGCGTCGAGGGTGGCCCAGCCGATGGCCCGGTGATCGGCGTGGTTCAGGTAGGTGTCGCCGAAGAACACCGCCGTGGGGTCGGGGCAGAGCACGACGTCGGGCCGCCAGGTCCGGAGCAGGCGCACCAGCCGGTGCCGCAGCTCGACGGTGTTGTCGAGCTCACCGTCGGGGTAGCCGAGAAGCTCGGCGCCGGCCACGCCCAGCACCCGGGCGGCTTCGGTCACCTCGGCGGCCCGCTGCTCGGCGAGCGCCACCGGGTCGGTCGCGGGGTCGGCGCTGCCCTTGTCGCCCTGGGTGGCCACGACGATCCACACCTCCGCGCCGCCGGCGGCCCAGCGGGCGAGGGTCCCGCCGCACGAGACCTCCGGGTCGTCGGGGTGGGCGTAGACGGCCACGGCGCAGGCCGGGGTGTCCTCCAGGCGCTGCACGGCTAGGGCGCGGCGGCGAGGGCCTTCGCCGCCCGCTCGACGCCTTCGTCATCGACGTCGCAGTGGGTGACGAGGCGGACGATGCCCGGGGCGATCGTGCCGGCGAGCACGCCCTCGCCGGCCAGATGCGCGAGCAGAGCCCGAGGATCCGGGTGCTCGAACAGCACGACGTTGGTGGCGACCTGGTCCGGTTCGGCCCCGGCACCGGGCCAGCGCTCGGCCACGGCCGCCGCGAGCCGCCGGGCGCGCTCGTGGTCCTCGGCGAGGCGCTCGATCATGGTGTCGAGAGCGACGAGGCCCGCCGCCGCCAGCACACCGGCCTGGCGCATGCCCCCCCCGAGGCGCTGACGGTGCCCGCGGGCCTCGGCGATGACGTCGGCCGGTCCGGCCAGCAGCGAGCCGACGGGCGCGCCGAGACCCTTGGACAGGCACGACGCGACCGTGGTGGCGGGCGCCGCCAGATCGGCAGGGGGCACGCCCGACGCGACGGAGGCGTTGCAGAGGCGCGCGCCGTCGAGGTGGACCGGCAGCCCCAGGCCGGCGATGGCCTGCAACCGGTCGACCGGCCAGACCGTCCCGCCGGCGGGCATGTGGGTGTTCTCGACGCACACGAGGCTCGGCGTCGGGTGGTGGTGGCGGGCGGCGTCGACCGCCCAGGCGACCTCGGTGGGGTCCAGGGTGCCGTCGCCGTCGTCGAGGGTGTGGAACTGGACGCCGGCGTTGACGGCCGCCGCCCCGTTCTCGTAGATCACCACGTGCTGGCGGCGACCGGCGACGACGGTGGTGCCCCGCCGGGCCAGCACGAGCAGCGCAAGCTGGTTCGCCATCGTGCCCGATGGCACGAACAGCGCGGCGTCCTTGCCGACGAGGCCGGCGAAGCGCTCCTGCAGCGCGTTGACCGTGGGGTCCTCGCCGTAGACGTCGTCGCCGACATCGGCCTCGGCCATGGCGCGCCGCATGGCCGGGGTCGGCCGGGTGACGGTGTCAGAGCGGAGGTCGACGACGCCGGCCGGTGGGGCGGCGCTCGGTGCCATGGTCGGGCAGGCTACCGGGCCGGTCCGTCGGTAGGGTCCCCACCCGCATGGCCACGCCCGACCTCGACGCCCTCGCCGACCTCGCCACCGAGGTCGCCACCGACGCCGCCCGGCTCCTGCTCGACGGCCTGGGACGAGCCCGGGCCGAGGTCCGCACGAAGTCCTCCGGAACCGACATGGTCACCGAGATGGACCGGGCCGCCGAGGCCCAGATCGTGGCAGCGCTGGCCGCCGCCCGGCCCGACGACGCCGTGGTGGCCGAAGAGGGCGGCGGCAGCGACGGCACGTCGGGCGTACGTTGGGTGGTCGACCCCCTCGACGGCACCACGAACTACCTCTACGGCTATCCGGGGTTCTGCGTGTCGGTGGCCGCCGAGATCGACGGCCGGGTCGAGGTCGGCGTGGTGGCCGACGCCCTCCACGGCGAGGTCTTCCGGGCCGTGCGCGACAGGGGTGCGACCCGCAACGGGTCGCCCATCGCCTGCACCGACCAGGACGACCCCGCCGACGCCCTCGTGGCGACCGGGTTCGCGTACGACGCCACCCGCCGGGGCGCCCAGGCCGAGGTGCTGAGCCGGGTGCTGCCCCGGATCCGCGACGTGCGCCGGGGCGGTGCCGCGGCCGTGGACCTGTGCTGGGTGGCCTGCGGGCGCCTCGACGCCTTCTACGAGCGGGGGCTGCAGTGGTGGGACCTGGCGGCAGGCATCCTCATCGCCGAAGAGGCCGGTGCCCGCACCGGCGACCTCGACGGGGGTCCCGCCGGCCCTCACTTCACGCTGGCCGCCGCCCCCGCCGTGTTCGACCCGCTGCGCGCCATCCTCGCCGAGGCCGGCGCCGCCACCGCCTGACGCCCTCGCGCCAGCTCCCACCCCGGCCCCCAGCCCCCACCACCACTGCCACTCCGTGGCGCGTTTTATCGATTCGCCCACCGATTCGGTGGGCGAATCGACGGCCGATTCGGTGGCCGATTCGACGGCCGATTCGGTGGCCGATTCGACGGCCGATTCGGTGGGTGAATCGATAAAACGCGCCGGTGGGTGGGTGGTGTGGCGGGGTTGGTGCCGCAACCACGGGCGATGCCGCCGATTTTCGCTCCGGATGCGGCACGATTAGGGGCGTGGGAACGCGAATCCTGACCGTCGAGGACGACGAGCGCATCCGCACGGCAGTGCGGATGGCCCTCGAGGACGAGGGCTGGATCGTCGACGAGGCCGGCAGCGGCGAGGACGCCCTCGAGGCGTTCTCCCGCGCCCCCGCCGACGTCGTGCTCATCGACCTCATGTTGCCGGGCATCGACGGCTTCGAGCTGTGCCGCTCGATCCGGCGCCAGAGCGACGTGCCGGTGCTGATGGTGACGGCCCGCGCCGACACCCACGACGTCGTGGCGGGCCTCGAGGCGGGCGCCGACGACTACGTCACCAAGCCGTTCCAGCCCAAGGAGCTGTCCGCGCGCATCCGCGCCCTGCTGCGCCGGGTCCGGGCGGGCGACTCGGGCAGCACCCAGATGCGGTTCGGCGACCTCGAGCTCATCCCCGAGGAGGGCGTCGTGCGCCGCGAGGGCAAGGAGGTGCACCTCACCAAGACCGAGTTCCGGCTGCTGTGCGAGCTGGCGGCCACGCCCGGCCGGGTGTTCAGCCGCGAGCAGCTGCTCGAGCGGGTGTGGGGCTATGACTACTTCGGTGACGGCCGGCTCGTCGACGTCCACATCCGCCGCCTGCGCACGAAGGTCGAGAAGGACCCCGCCAACCCCCGGCACGTCCTGACCGTGCGCGGCCTGGGCTACAAGCTCCAGCCCTGACCGTGGCGCTCGGCTTCCGGGGCCCGGTCCGCATCCGCGACACGTCGACCCGCCTGGGCCTGCGGGCCCGCCTCATCTTCGCCTTCGCCCTCGGCGCCCTCATCCTGTCGATCATGCTCGCCGGGGTCACCTACGGCCTCGTGCGCGAGAACGTCCTGCGCCAGCGCGAGACCGCCGCCACCCAGCAGGCCTTCAACAACGCCCGGGTCATGCGCGACGCGCTCCGCACCGCCCGGGGCGACCGCAGCAGCGTGCTCCAGTCGCTGCAGATCGCGGGCTCGCGCCCCGTGCTCTACCACCGCAACGAGTGGATCGGGATCGACATCGAGACCGGCCAGTACGACCTGCCCCGCGAGCTGCGCACCGCCGTGATCAGCGACGGGGAGGTCGCCCGCATGCGCTACGTGCTGCGGGGCGAGACCCGGCTCGCCGTCGGCGTGCCCATCCCCGCGGTGGAGGCGGCCTACTTCGAGATCGTCTCGCTCCAGGAGGTCGACGACACCCTCGACTCGCTCACCGTCGCCCTCCTGCTCGCCGCCCTCGTGACCACGGTCGCCGGCGCCGGCATCGGTGCCTGGGCCAGCCGGCGGGTGCTCCGGCCTCTCGCCGAGGTCAGCGGCGCCGCGGCGGCCATCGCCAGCGGCCATCTCGACACCCGTCTCGAGGACCTGTCCGATCCCGACCTCGCCGAGCTCGTCGAGTCGTTCAACCACATGGCCCGGGCCCTCGAGGAGCGCATCGAGCGGGACGCCCGATTCGCCTCCGACGTCAGCCACGAGCTGCGGTCGCCGCTCACCACCTTGTCGGCGTCGATCGAGGTGCTCCAGGGCCGGCGCGCCGACATGCCGGAGCGGGCCCAGGCGGCGCTCGACCTGCTCGTCGCCGACGTGCAGCGGTTCCAGTCCATGGTCGAGGACCTGCTCGAGATCTCACGTTTCGACGCCGGCGCCGCCCGCCTCGACGTCGAGCCCGTGCGCATCGGCGAGCTGGTGCTCCACGCCATCGGCACGGCGGGCGCAGGGGACGTGCCCATCGAGCTCGCCGAGGACGCCGACGACCTCGTCGTCCCCGCCGACAAGCGCCGCCTCGTGCGGGTCCTCGCCAACCTGCTCGACAACGCCGAGCGGCACGCCGGCGGCGCCACCCGGATCGCGGTCGACCGCATCGACGGTGGTGTCCGCATCGCCGTGGAGGACGCCGGCCCCGGCGTCGACCCCGAGGATCGCGAGCGGGTGTTCGAGCGGTTCTCCCGCGGGTCGGCCGCGGGCCGCCGGGGCAGCGGCGGCGGTGACGGCGTCGGCCTCGGCCTCGCTCTCGTCCGCGAGCACATCGCCTTGCACGGCGGCACCGTGCGCGTCGAGGACCGTCCCGACGGCCAGCGAGGCGCCCGTTTCGTCATCGAGCTGCCCGGGCTGGTCGCATGAGGGCACGACGCTCCTCGCTGCTGGTGGTGCTCACCGTCCTGCTCGCCACCGTCGCCGGATGCGGGATCGACCTCGACGACGAGCCCCGCCGCATCTCCTCCGAGAACGTCCCGTTCGACCTGCTGGACCCCTCCACAACCACATCGAGCACGACCACCACGGAGGTGCCGGCGGCGACGACCACGACCCAGATCTACCTGCTCGCCGCCGACGGGCTCCTGGCGGCGCAGAACCGCTCGGTGCCGGCGCCTGTGCGCGTCCGGGACGCCATCGCCGCCCTGCTCGACGGGCCGACCTCGCTCGACTCGCGCCTGGGCCTCCGATCCTCGATCCCCACCGGCACGAGGCTGCTGGGCGTCGACCGCGACGGTGGCACGGCCATCATCGACCTCTCCGAGGAGTTCGTGGGGCCCGTCGGCGACGAGCTCAAGATCGCCATCGCCCAGCTCGTGTACACGGCCACGGCCGTGCCCGGGGTCACCGGCGTGCTCGTCGCCATCGAGGGAGAGATCCGCGAGGTGCCCGACGGCGAGGGCCGCCTCACCACCGACCCCCTGGGCCGGGAGTCCTTCCCGCAGCTCGATCCCGCCCAGGCCGCCCCACCCCAGCAGCCCCAGGCCGGGGGCCCCGGCGTCTGAGGAAGGCGAGGGCGGAGCCGGGCGACACCCCGCCGGGCGCTCGCGTCAGAGCCCGAGGGTCAGGCGGGTCACCAGGTCCTTCACCGGCGTGGGGGTGATCCGGTCGGCCGCCACCAGCACCTGGGCGTCGAGCCCGACGAGGTAGCGGGCGCGGGGCCGGCGGGCGTCGACGATGCCTGCCACCAGCCGGCCCACCTGGCCGGGGTCGCCCATGATCGGCTGCGCCAGCCGGGTCACGGTGGCGCTGCGCCGGTAGGCGGCCGCCAAGCGGGAGCCGGCCCGCTGCTCGACGTCGTGGTCGAGGTCCTCCCAGATGCTGGTGCGGAACCCACCGGGCTCGACGAGCACGACCCGCACCCCGCTGCTGGCCACCTCGATCCGGAGGGCGTCGGAGAGCGCCTCGAGCGCGTGCTTGGCGCCCTGGTACCAGCCGGTGAGGGGGGTGGTGGTGCGCCCGTAGATCGACGAGATGTTGACGATGCGGCCCCATCCCTGCTCCCGCATGCGGGGCAGCGCCAGGCGGGCGAGGCGCATCGGGGCGATCACCATCGTCTCGAGCAGCGCCCGGGCCTCGTCGTCGTCGACGTCCTCGATGGCGCCGGTGAGCCCGTAGCCGGCGTTGTTCACGACCACATCGGGCGCCACCTCGTGCACGACCGCCGCGCACCGGTCGCTGTCGGTGACGTCGAGCAGGGCGGTGTCGACCTCGACCCCCGCGTCGGCCGCGGCCTTGCGCAGCGCGTCGGCCTTGGCCTCGCTGCGGACGGTGCCGACCGTGCGGTGGCCCCGCCGGGCGGTCTCGAGGGCGGTGGCCAACCCGATGCCGGAGTTGGCGCCGGTGACGAGCACGGTGCGGGCCATGGGCCGAACGCTACCCCCGGTGGGCCGGCCCCATCCGGGAGACGGCGAGCCGGCGCGCTCAGGTGCGGTTGGCGAACGCCTCGAGCTGCCGGGCCTCCCCGGCGACGAGCAGCACGTCGCCCTCGTGCACGACGGTGTCGGCAGTCGCGTAGGTGAAGCCCGCACCCCGCGGCTTGACGCAGACGACGGTGACGCCATGGCGCTGGCGGATGGCGGCGTCAGCCAGGCTGCGCCCCCACAGCTCGCGGGGGGCGGCGGTCTCGACGAGGGCGAAGCCCGGGTCGAGCTCGACGTAGTCCATCATGCGCCCGGTGACCAGGTGCGCCACCCGCTGGCCCATGTCGTGCTCGGGGAAGACCACGTGGTGGGCGCCGACCCGCTCGAGGATCCGGCCGTGGGCGTCGGTGACGGCCTTCGCCCAGATGAGCGGTACGCCCAGATCGACGAGCGCCGCGGTGCACAGGATGCTGGCCTCGATGTCCCCGCCGATGGCGACGACGGCGACGGGGAAGTCGCCCGCACCGAGCTGGGCCAGGGCCTTGGCGTTGGCGCCGTCGGCCTGGGCGACGTGGGTGAGCCGCTCGCTGGCGTCCTGCACCAGCTCGGCGTCGGTGTCGACCCCGAGCACCTCGTGGCCGAGCGCCACGAGGGTCTCGGCCAGGGCGGAGCCGAACCGGCCGAGCCCGATCACGAGGACCTGGGTCTCGGCCGGGACGGCGTCGTGGTCGTGGCGGCGGCGGTGTCTAGCCAATGATCGGGCGCTCCTCGGGCAGACGGTACAGGCGCTGGCGCTGGCGCAGCACGAGCGCGGCGAAGAGGGTGATGGGCCCGGCGCGGCCCACGAACATGAGCACCATCAACGTGAGCTGGCCGGTGCCGGGCAGGTCGGGGGTGATGCCGGTGGAGAGCCCCACCGTGCCGAAGGCGGAGAACGCCTCGAACAGCGAGCGCGCCAGCCCCGCCCCGCTCTCCACGACGAGCACGAGCGTGCCCACCACCGCCGCACCCAGGCCGAGGAGGGCGACCGCCAGGGCCTGGCGCTGGACGCTCGCCGGAGTCCGGCGCCCGAACAGGGTGACCTCGGGGTCGCCCCGTACCTCGGACCAGATGACGAACGCCAGCAGGGCGAAGGTGGTCACCTTGATGCCGCCGGCGGTCGACGCCGACCCGCCGCCGACGAACATGAGCATGGCGGTGAGCAGCCAGCTCGCCTCGCTCATGGCGCCGACGTCGAGCGTGTTGAAGCCCGCCGTGCGCGGCATCACGGCGTGGACGAAGCCCGCCAGGCCCCGGCCCGGGACGTCGAGGGCACCGAGCGTCGCGGGGTTCGCCCACTCGAGGCCGAGGATGCCCAGCGTGCCCACGCCGAGCAGGGCGGCGGTGGTCACGAGCGTCAGCTTGGTGTGCAGCGACCACGAGCGGGGTGACCGGGCGGCTCGCCGCAGCTCGGCGAGGACGGGGAAGCCCAGGCCGCCCAGGACCACGCCGGCGGCCACGGTCAGGCTCATCCACCAGTCGCCGACGAAGCGCGTGAGGCTGTCGCTGTAGAGGGCGAAGCCTGCGTTGTTGAAGGCCGACACCGCGTGGAACACGCCATGGTACGCGGCCGTGCCGATCGGCGTGTCGTAGGCCCACCACAGCCGCGCCCCGATGAGCATGCTGCCCAGCACCTCGAAGCACGCCGAGAAGGCCGCCACCCGGATCACCACCTGGCGGACCTCGCCGAGAGCCAGCGCGCCGGTCTCGGCCTGGGCCACGACCCGGCGGCGCAGGCCGATCCGTCGGGCGAGGAGGAGCCCGACCAGCGAGCCGGCCGTCATCAGGCCGAAGCCGCCGAGCTTGATCGACACGAGGATGACGGCCTGGCCGAAGCCCGACCAGTACGACGGCGTGTCGACGACGACGAGGCCCGTCACGCACACCGCCGAGGTGGCCGTGAACGCGGCCGTCAGCAGCGGCGCGCCGGCGTCCTCGGTCGTGGCGACCGGGAGGGTGAGCAGCACCGTGCCGAGGGCGATCGCCCCGAGGAACCCCAGCACCACGATGCGGGTGGGGTTGCGGCGGCCGGCGGCCCGGCGGGTACGGGGCCAGGCCCTCACCGCCAACCCCGGGAAGGCACGCGCCCGGCACCCCCGCGACCACGGATCACCAGCTCGCCGTGACGGCCCCGCACGACCTGGGAGACCCAGCCCAGGGCGAGGAGCACCGAGAACAGCTCGAGGCGGCCGAGGAGCATCAGCCCGCAGAGCACCAGTTGCGCGGGCCGGGTGAACACGGCGTAGCTGGCCATTGGCCCGGCGTCGCCGAGGGCGGGTCCCGTGTTCCCGATCGAGCTGACCACCGCACCCGCCGACGTGGGGATGTCCGTTCCCAGGGCGGTGAGCAGGACCAGGGCGGTCGCGGCCACGACGACGTAGAGGAGCACGAACCCCACCACTCGGCGCACCACGTCCTCATCGACGGCGGTGCGACCGAGCCGCAACGCCAGGACCGCACGAGGGTGCTGCACCCGGCGCAGCTCCCGAAGAGCGTGCTTGAGCATCACCTGGACGCGCAGCAGCTTGACCCCACCGGAGGTGGAGCCCGCCATGCCTCCCGTGACCATGAGGCCCAGCAGGACGAGCTGGGCGGCGGGTGCCCACGTGACGAAGTCGCCGCCCTCGCCCGAGCCGAAGCCGGTGCTCGTGAGCAGCGACGCGACCGTGAAGGTGCTCTGCCGCAGGGCGAACCCCGTCGCCATGCCGCTCGCCACGTTGAGGAGCGTGATCCCCACCGCGGACGCCACGAAGACGCCGATGTAGAAGCGGAACTCGCTGACGCCCCAATAGACCGGCCTGCCCGTGACGGCCCGCCAGTGCAGGGCGAAGTTCACCGCCCCCGCCAGCATGAGCACGATCAGCACCGCCTCGACGGCGACCGAGTCGAAGTGCCCGATCGACAGGTCGTAGGGGGAGAACCCACCGGTCGAGACCACCGTGAAGGCGTGGGTGACGGCGTCGTAGGGCGAGAGCCCGACGGCGAGCAGGGCCGCCACCGCCAGCAGGGTGAAGCCGCCGTAGACGAGCCAGAGGCGCTTGGCGGTCTCCCGGACCCGAGGGGCGAGCCGGTCCGAGGTCGGGCCCGGGGCTTCGGCCCGGATCAGGTCGAGCCCGCCGACGCCGAGGAACGGCAGCACGGCGACGGCGAGCACGATGACCCCCATGCCCCCGTACCACTGGGTGAGAGAGCGCCAGAACAGGATGCCGCGGCTCGTCCCCTCGATCGGTGCCAGCACGGTGGCGCCCGTGCCGGTGAACCCCGACACCGACTCGAACAGGGCGCTCTCCCAGTGCGCGAGGCTGCCGCTCAGCACGAACGGGAGGGCGCCGGCGACCGAGATCCCCAGCCACGCTCCGGCGACGGCGGCGAACACGGAGGGTATGGAGGGGGTCCAGGGCACGGCGGTGCCCCGCCACAGCAACAGACCGGCGAGGCCCGAGGCGGCGGCCGGCAGCGCGAGGTGCGGGGCGTCGGTGCCGCCGCTGCCGAGCTCGACCAGGGCGCTGAGCGCCATGCCCGTCGAGACGAACAGCAGCCCGAGCCCGGTCATGTGCGCCACCAGCAGCCGGGGCCGCCGGTCGGCCCGCACGAGAGGGGTCGGTCCGGGCCGCTCCCCGCGGGCGAGGCGGAGGGCGGCGCCGAGGCGCCCCGCGCTCCCGCCGGTGCTCACCGGGGCACCACCCGCAGCCCGCGCCGGCGGTCGAGCCAGCGGCCCGCGGCGGCGAACATCAGCAGCACGGGGAAGATCTCCAGGCGACCGACGATCATCAGCACGGCCAGGATCGCCCGGGATGGCCGGTCGAAGTACAGGGCGCTGCTCTCGGGCCCGATGTCGCCGAGGCCGACGCCGACGTTCGTGATTGCCGCGACCGACCCCGACCCGGCCTCGACCAGGCCGGAGCCGAGGGCGGCGAGCAGCAGGCTGGCGAGCGCCCAGATGACCACCCAGCAGAGGCCGAAGCCGGCGATGCGCGCCACGGTCTGCTCGTCGACGACGTCGCGCCCGAGCATCACCGGCCGCACCGCCCGGGGGTGCCGGGCCCGGGTGACCTCGCGACGCGCCACCTTGGCGAGCACCTGGACGCGCAGGATCTTCACGCCGCCGGACGTGGAGCTGGCCATGGCGCCGGCGACCATGAAGAACACCAGCACCAGCTGGGCGGCCGGCGCCCAGGCGGCGTGGTCCGTCGTGCTGAACGCCGTGTTCGACCCGATCGAGACGACCGTGAACAGCGCTTCGCGCGCCGCGCCGGCCACGGCCGCGCCGTCGATGACCTTGAACGCCGTGGCCAGAACCGTCCCCACCGCCAGCGCCCCGAGGAAGAACCGCAGCTCGGGCATCCGCCAGTAGGCACCCGGGTCGCCCCGCAGGGCGCGCCAGTGCAGCACGAAGTTCACACCGCCGGCGACCATGGCGACGACGAGGACGAGCTCGACGGCGAGCGAGTCGAAGTGCGCGATCGAGTCCTCGTAGGGCGAGTAGCCGCCCGTGGAGAGCGCCGTCATGGCGTGGGAGACGGCGTCGTAGAGCCCCATACCCACCGCGACCAGCGCCAGCGCGACCGCGGCGGTGAGCCCCAGGTACACGGCCCACAGCCGCTTGGCCGTCTCCGAGACCCGCGGCGCCAGCCGCTGGGCGGTGGGCCCCGGCGTCTCGGCCCGCAGGAGCTCGAAGCCGCCGACCCCGAGCAGCGGCAGCACGGCGAGGGCGAGCACCACGACGCCCATGCCGCCGTACCACTGGGTCAGCGAGCGCCACAGCAACAGGCCGCGCCCGACCTCCTCGAGGTCGGTGATCACGGTGTGCCCGGTCGTGGTGAAGCCCGCCACCGCCTCGAAGAGCGCATCGTCGGGCCGCTCGAGCACGCCGCTGAGCAGGTAGGGCAGAGCGCCGCCGACCGACACGATGACCCACGTCCAGGCCACGGCGGCGAGCACCGACGCCACGCCCATCTCGACCGGCGCCCTGGTGCCCCGCCACAACAGGAGCCCGGCCGCGGCGCCCAGCAGCGTCGAGACCAGCAGCGCCCCGGCCTCGGGCTCACCCCGCACGAGGGCGAGCAAACCGGCCGTGCCCATCCCGCCCGACGTGGCGGCCAGCGCGAGACCGCCCATGTGCATGCTCAGGTTCGACGGTCGGCGCGAGCGCGCCCCGAGCGCGCTCACCGGCGCCGGGCCAGCCGGGCGCGGGGGCCGAGGGGCACCCGGCGCCGCGCCATCCCCGTTGCCGCCGCCACGGTGACGACCAGCGGATAGATCTCGAGCCGGCCCGCCAGCATCACGACCATCAGCACGCCGCGGGCGCCCGGCCCGATCCCGGTGGCGCCGAGGCCGGGGGCGACGTCGCCGAGACCGGGACCCGCCGTGGCCAGGCCGCTGATGGCCGCCGAGGCGGCGGTGACGAGGTCCTCGCCGGTGGCGGCGACGACCACGGCGGCAAGGGCGACGACGACCAGGTAGAGCACCTGGTAGCCGACCATGCGGTCGAGCTGGGCGTCGTCGGCCACCGCCCGCCCGATGCGCACGACCCGCACCGAGCTCGGGTGGAGCTGGCGGACCAGCTCGCGCCGGATGTAGCCGACGAGGGCGAGCAGCCGCAGCACCGTGAAGCCCCCGCCCGTCGATCCCGCCATGGCGCCCACGCCGAGCAACAGGACCAGGAGGAGCTGGGCGGGCACGGCCCAGGCCGCCCAGTCGGCGACGGTGTAGCCCGTGGTCGACAGCACCGACACGACGGAGAAGCCGGCGTGTCGGACGGACTCGTGGGTCACGCCGCCGTCCTGGCCGGTCCACAGCGCCACAGCCAGCCAGGCGCCGGCGGCGATCGCCAGGTACGCCCCGAGCTCCGCCGAGCGCAGCACCCACAGGCTCCGCCGGCGCACGGCCCGCCACACCAGCGCCACGTTCGCGCCCGCGACCAGCATGGCGACCAGCGCCACCCACTCGACGGCGGCCGACCCGAAGTGCGCGAGCGACTCGTCGTGGGTGCTGAAGCCTCCCGTGGACACCGTGGTCAGTCCGTGGACCACGGCGTCGAACGGGCCCATGCCGGCGAGGCGGTAGGCGACGACCACCACCACGGTGAAGGCGACGTAGAGGGCGGCGATGCGCCGCAGCACCCCGATCACCCTGGGCCCCAGCAGGTGCGAGGAGCCGCTCCCCTCGGCCGACTCGGCCGTCTGCAGGCCGCCCGCCCCGATCGAGGGCAGCACGGCGACGATCACGGCGATGGCGGCGAGCCCGCCGAGCCACTGGGTGAGCGCCCGCCACAACAGGACGCCGGCGGGCAGGTCCTCCAGGCCCGTGATCGTGGTGAGCGCCGTGGTCGTGAACCCGGCCACCGCCTCGAACAGCGCGTCGTCGGGCCGGTCGACGGCGCCCGCGGCGAGGAAGGCGACGGCGCCCACCGCCGACGCCGTGAGCCACGC
>SIRW01000104.1 GCA_004366205.1 Actinomycetota bacterium
CTGCAAAGCCCTGTACACCGGTTCGATTCCGGTCGCCGCCTCCACCAGGGGTCCTGATCTGGTATAACCCCAGGTCAGGGCCACTTTTTCGGTGTGTCCGGCAGGGCCGGTCAGTGACCGCTGGATACCCCCACAACCCCTGGTTTCGCTCCCACAGCGCTCCCACAGCGCTCCCACGGGACCGACAGGAGGATGGAGATGGGGTTCATCGAGAAGCGCAGCGGTCGCTACCGCGCGCGCTACCGCGACCCGCTGGGGCGCCAGCGGTCCGAGACGTTCACCCGCAAGGCCGACGCCGAGCGGTTCATCCGCGAGATGCAGGTCGACATCGAGCGCGGGCGCTGGATCGACCCAGCCGGGGCCGGTGTCGCGCTCGCCACTTGGGCCGAGGAGTTCCTCTCGCTCGCCCGGCGGCTCTCGCCGTTGACGCAGGAGACCTACGCCCGCGACCTCAACCGCTACGTGCTGCCGAGGTTCGGCTCGTACCGCATCGGCCGACTGCCGGCCGACGAGATCGAGAACTGGCTCAACGACGAGATCGCCGCCGGCATCGCGCCGTCGTCGGTGCACCGCCACTACCGGGTGCTCCGGCGGGTCCTCCAGGTCGCGGTCGAGAAGGAGAAGATCCCGACCAACCCGTGCGACCGGGTCCAGCCGCCACGCGTGCCGAAGCGGGAGATGGTGTTCCTCACCTGGGAGGAGGCGGTCGACCTCGCCTAGGCGATCAACGAGCGCTACCGGGCGCTGATCTACCTGGCGGTCGACAGCGGCATGCGGTGGAGCGAGCTGGTCGGGCTCCGCCGGGCGAAGGTCGACCTCAACCGCGGCAAGGTGCGGGTCACCGAGCAGCTCATCCGGCTCGAGGCGGGGGAGTGGCTCCGCAAGGAGCCGAAGACGGCGGCCGGCGTCTGCTCCATCACGATCTCCCGGGAGACGGCGACGATCCTGGCCGAGCACCTGGAGCGCTTCACGGTGCCCGGGCTCGACTCGCTGCTGTTCCCGAACCGAGCCGGCAACCCGCTGATCTCGTCGAGCTTCTGGCAGCACTACTTCAAGCCGGCCCTCGATTCCGTCGGTCTCGCCTGCCGGTTCCACGACTTCAGGCACACGAGCGTCGCCCTGGCCGTCGCCGAGGGCGCACACCCGAAGGTGATCCAGGTGCGGATGGGCCACTCCTCGATCAACGTGACCCTCGACCGGTACGGTCACCTGTTCCCGGAGCTGGACGAGGCGATCGCTGTGGGCTTCGGCGAGCGGATGGCCGAGGTACGCCGCCTACGGCACGCCGGCTGACGTCAAGGTTCGATGTCACAGCTGGTTCGTAACCTTCGGACCATGGCTCTGCGCGAGTTCGTTCACCGGCGTGATGATCTCGTCTCCCAGTTTCTCGAGCAGCTGGAGGGCGGCGTCTACGACGAGCAGCGCATCAAGCAGCAAGGGGGACAGAGAAGCGGACTCGCTGCATCCGCTGGGTTCGGGCCCGCCCGTCTCTCGGCAGAACGCGGGAAGGAGGGGTCGGTGGAGGCGGAGCTGACGATGCGGCAGACCCCGGCTTCGACGCTGTGCTGTCGCTCGTGCCCGGCGTGCTCGACCTCCACCAGGCGGCCGGCGTCGCAGCCCTGGGCCCGTTGGTCGAGCTGATGCAGTCGCTCCCGGACGAGATGCTGCCCGACAACTTCTCCCGGCGCGAAGCGGAGCAGATGACGAGCCAGATGCCAGCGGTTCAGGAGTTCGCCAACCACCTGTCAACGGGGCCTGTCCCGTGCACCTTCGCCCCTGTGGGCGCTCGCCGGTACACGTTCTTCGCCGAGCTCGAACGGAAGGACATCCTTGTCGAGGTGCCTGACCTGGAGGGAGAAGTGACCTTTCTCGCCAAGATCCAGCGCAAGATCGCCAAGGGCAAACCGGAGACCGTGGGCCGTCCACTACCGGGGATGCCACGGAATCGGGAAGCGCGTCGCCAGGCGACACGGCCCGAGCCGCTGACGACTCGGCTGCAGTACCCCGCAGCGGTCGTCACCGTCGTCGGTATCTACCGGTAGGGGGTGCGATGGCCACCATCGAGGAGAAGCGGCGCTGGCGCATCGAACTGCTGCGGGTGCTCTACGAGGAGGTCGATGGAGTGCCGCAGCTCCGCGACGTCGACTACAGGGCGCTCGGCCCGAAGGTCGGGCTCACGGACCCCGACCTCAGCAACGCCGTCCAGTGGCTGGTCGACAACGGCATGGCCGAGTGGACTGCGCTCGGCGGCAGCCTCGCCATCACGCCCGAAGGGGTCAACGCCGTTGAGGAGGCAGTTACGAGTGATGCTCGAGTGCACGTCGAGGTCGCCACGTCCGCCGAGGTCCAGATCGTCGAGCGGTTCCTGGGTGAGCTGCGGCGGCTCGACGACGAGCTGGCCGCTGCACGAGGAGAACGAGCCGTGATCGATGCTGAACGCACCGCCCTGGAGGCGCAGCTGCGTTCTCCTCGGCCGAACAAGGGCGTCATGCGCGCCGCTCTGCGAGGGGTCGCATGGGCGGCACAGGCGGCGGGCTCCGGAGTCGTTGGCGCTGCCGCGCTTCGTGCGCTTCAACTGCTCGGGTAAGAGCACATCTGAAGTAGTTCAGATATCATGACGGATATGCGAGTCACCGAGCACCCCTTCTCGGATCTGCTGCGTCGGCCGAAGGCCGTTACCGACGACGTCGAGGAAGGCGACGTTCTGCTTCGTCGGCGAGACGAGCCCGACCTCCGGCTGAGTCGAGCCGATCGAGAGGTGCACCGCGCCGAGGCCTTCGCCGCACTCGGTCGGGCCATGAGGCACCTCGCGATGCACAACCCGGCTGCCCTTGGTGAGGCACTGGCCGACGCCTTTCCCTGGCTCGAGTTCCTGCCCGCGACGGATCGACGCCTGTTCCTCGATGAGTTCACCCGTGTCGTGACGGCCGTTGCGGCGATCGACAACTACGAGCCGCTCACCCAGGTCGTCCGCGAGTGGCGAGCCACGGCGGAGGTGCACTCCGATCCGAAGCTGGCAAGGAGACTGCGGAAGCCGCTCGATGCCAGCGGCGAACCGGTCGCTCTGCCGGCGGGCTGAGGTGCCGAAGCGCCGCGAGCGTGTCGCACCGCCGCCGGCGACCGGCGGATGGGACTTCCGTTACGCGACCGGCGACGCGGTCAAGGGGTGGGAGAAGGTGTGCGCCGCCGCGCCTGGCAACGCCCGAGTGGCGTGGGAGAAGATCACAACGGATCCCCGCGAGCGAACCGACCGCCAACACCCCCTCAAGGGGAGCCTCGGCAGCCGGACCGTGAACGGAGAGACCCTAGAGCAGTGGCAGTACGAGGTCACCGGCGGGGGGCGGCTCTGGTACGTCATCGACGACCAGAACAAGACCGTCTGGCTAACGGAGGCGACAACCGGCCACCCGAAGGCGACGGAGTGACCGTCCTCGGCGGCCTACTCCGGCACCCGGCCGAGCACGACGACGAGCGGGCGTCTCTTGACTTCCCGAATGAAGCTGTCGCGCTCGCCCGTCGAGATCCTGGAACTCGTGAGCGACCACCGCGGGAGGCCCGAAGAACGCCGCAGGGGTCAGAGTCGCCATTGCACGTCACCTCGAGAGCCGCTGGGGTCGTCGGGTTGCTCGGGGCGAAGGCATGACCGTCGTCGCAAAGCGCTCCAGTCGGGCACGCCTTCCACATTCTGGAGCGCCAAGGAAGCCACGGTGGTCCATCGGGCTCCGGACACGGTTGCAGCCGGTGCCGGGCGTGCGATGGCAGGATGGCACGATGATGCTACGTGGTATGCATCAAGGTGCTACCCTGAGCGCATGCGGACGACGGTGACGCTCGACGAGGACGTCGTCAAGGCGATCGAAGCCCTGCGCCGGGAGCGGGGGCTGGGCACGTCGGCGGCGCTGAACGAGCTGGTTCGGCGTGGCCTGGCGGCGCCGCAGGCCGGCGCGAAGCGGTTCCGGCAGCGGACCTCCGACATGGGCGCGCCGCGGGTCTCCCTGGACGACATCGGGACCGCGCTCGAGATCCTCGAGGGCGAGGCGCACGGGTGATCCTCGACGCCAACCTCCTGCTGTACGCGCGCAACGAGGCCGATGCTCGCCACGAGCAGGCCCGGGCATGGCTCGAGGAAGCCCTGAACGGGCCGACCCGGGTCGGGCTCCCGTGGTGGACGCTGGCGGCGTTCGTGCGCATCGCGACCAACCCCAGGGCGTTCCCCCAGCCGCTCACGGCCGACGAGGCGGCCCTGCAGGTCGAGGAGTGGCTCGATGCGCCCCGGGCGTGGCTGGCTGAGCCGACCCCGCAGTACCGCGAGGTGTTCACCACGCTGGTCCGGACCCACGACGTCCGGGGACCGCTCGTCACCGACGCCCAGCTCGCCGCCCTCGCCATCGACCACGGTGTGCCGGTGGTCTCGACCGACGCCGACTTCGCCCGCTTCCGATCGGTCGAATGGGTCGATCCGCTGCAGGACGGACCGGCTCGTCGCTGATCCCGGACCGTGAGGCGGCTCGGCCCGAGGACGGTTGGGACCATCGACCCTTCACGCGGGCGTCGAGCGGCGCGAACCATGGATCGCGTCGCCGAGTGAGGGGGTGGAGCGGTCGATGCGGAGGTCCAGCGCCCAGACCCAGCCCGTGGTGCTCGACATCGCCGCCCGGGGCGTCGAGGTGTGCCCGGAGTGCGGTGCGCTCGGGCTCACGCCGGTCAGCAACGGCGAGAGCGTGCAGTTCCTCTGCATGCGATGCCGGTGCTGCTGGCGGCTCCAGCTCGGCTCGGTGTACCGGATGAACCCGGCACGCTGCCCCGGTTGCGGCCAGCGGTCGGTGTGCACCACCGCACCCCGCCCGTACGGGACCCCGGCGGTGCCCGGCGCGGCGGTCTAGGGAGCGGTCCGTGCGCCAAGGCGGCGCTGCTGGCCGGCGGGCGGAGGCCGTCGTGGTGCTCGCCGGCTCGGACCTCTCGGTGCTCGGCCCCGCCGGCACGCTCGCTGCACTCCTCGAGCGGGCCTCACGGGCGGCGCTGGACGTCGCCCTCGTGGGTCGCGGCGCTCCCGACGCGCTGGCCGCGTGCCTCCACGGTGCCGTCAGCGGCCAGGGAGGGCTGCTGCTGGCCGGCGGCGAGCGGCTGCTCGAGCTTCGCGCCGGCCGGGACGTCGCTGAGCTCGCGGCGATCGACGGCGGCACCGGCCGCGGGCCTGAGCCCGGCGCGGCGCTGCGCCCCGTGTTCCGCTGGCTTCTCGCTCGCGGGATCGGTCCGGGTCTGGTGGTGGTCGCCGCGCCGGACGGCGCCGAGGTGGTCCTGCCCCCCGAGGCGGCCCGGGCGCGCGTGGTGCCCGTGCCCGTGGCGGAGGGCGACGACGGCTCGGGGTTGGCGTCGCTGCTCGAGGCGCAGCTCGCCCTTCGGAGCGAGCCGTCGGTGCCGGACGTCGATCGCGACCCGGCGTGGTCGCTGACCTGGGAGCGCGCCGGCGACGGGCACGCCGCTCGGGTGCAGGCGACCCTGCAGGCGCTCGCCAACGGCTCGCTCGGGGTGCAGGGAGACCTGGAGTGGGACGCCGCCGGCTCGGGCCGCCTGGTGCTCGCGAACGGGGCATACGGGGAGGGACCCGACGGCCTGGTGCGCCCACTGTGCGGGCCCACCTGGACCCAGCTCGGCCGGGTGCAGGCACCGGCGGCGACCCGGGCCGTGCTCGACCTGCGCGCCGGTGTGCTCCGGCGCGAGCCGTTGGCGGGGACGGGGCCGGCGGTGCTGCGCTTCGTGTCCCTTTCACGCCCGTCGGTGGCGGCGCTGCGGGCTGCCGGGGTACGGGACGACGACACGGCGCCGCTCGCGGTGCCGGCCGGCGACGTCGTGGGGCTCGCGGCCGAGCACCGCGCCCGGTCCTGGGTCGACGAGGACGGGACCTGGCGAGCCCACACCACGAGCGACCGGGCGCGCATCGAGGCCGCGGCCCACGAGGCGCGGGAAGCCACGTCTCCGGGTGCGGAGGTGGTGGAGCGCGTGGTCGCGCTGCGCACGACCGGACCGGACGAGCCCGCCGACGCCGCCGTGCGGGCCGACCTCGACGCCGCCCGGAGCGCCGGCTTCGACGTGCTGCTCCACGAGCACCGGGCAGCCTGGGCGGCGCGATGGGCTGATGCCGCCATCACGATCCACGGCGACCCGGACACGCAGCTGGCGGTGCGGTTCGCGCTGTTCCACCTGCTGTCCTGCGCGCCGGTCGAAGGAGAGGCGGCCGTCGGCGCCCGCGGGCTCACCGGCCTCGGGTACGCCGGGCACGTGTTCTGGGACACCGACGTGTTCGTCCTGCCGGCGCTGGCGGCGACGCTGCCGGCCGCGGCCCGCAGCGTGCTGGCGTACCGGATCGCCCGTCTGCCCGCGGCGCGCCGGGAGGCGGCACGGCGGGGCTACGACGGCGCCCGGTTCCCCTGGGAGTCGGCCGACACGGGCGAGGACGTCACGCCGCGCGCGGCCCGCGACCTCGAGGGGCGAATCGTGCCGATCCGCACCGGTGAGCACGAGGAGCACATCAGCTCGGACGTGGCCTGGGCGCTGCTGCACTACGTCGACTGGACCGGTGACGTCGGCGTCCTGGCGAGCGGCGGCCGGTCGCTGCTGCTCGAGACGGCGCGGTACTGGGCATCCCGCATCCGCGAGGACGCCGAGGGTCGGGCCCACCTGTACGGGGTGATCGGGCCCGACGAGTACCACGAGGTCGTCGACGACAACGCCTACACGAACGTGCTGGTCCGCTGGCACCTGCGCCGGGCCGCGGCGATCGCCGGGCCCGAGCAGGCGCGATCGTGGCGTCGCCTGGCGGACGCGCTCGTCGACGGCTACGACCCCGGCTCGGGCCGCCACGAGCAGTTCGCGGGGTTCTGGTCGCTCGAACCGCTGCTGATCAGCGAGATCGCCGAACCGCCCGTCGCCGCCGACCTGCTCCTCGGCCGCGAGCGGGTGGCACGCACCCAGGTCATCAAGCAACCCGACGTCCTGATGGCGCACCACCTCGTGCCCGGCGAGCTCCCGGCCGGCGCGCTGGAGGCCGACCTGGCCTTCTACCTGCCCCGCACCGCGCACGGCAGCTCGCTGTCGCCGGCGATCTGCGCGTCGCTGCTCGCCCGATCGGGCTCGCCCGACGAGGCGCTCAAGCTGCTGGACATCGCCGCCCGCATCGACCTCGACGACCTGACGGCCACCACCGCCAGCGGCCTGCACCTGGCGACGATGGGCGGGCTGTGGCAGGCCGTCGTCGTCGGGTTCGGCGGGGTGCGACCCGGACCCGCGGCGCTCGTGGTGGCGCCTTGTTTGCCTCGCGGGTGGGAGCAGCTCGACATCCGGGTGCGCTACCGCGGGGTGCCGGTGGGCCTGGCGCTCGGCCACGACCGCATCACGGTGGACGCGGCAGCGCCCGTGCCCGTGGCGGTCCACGGGCAGGTCGCCGCCACCCCGGCCTGCTTCGAGCAGGCCGGCGACGCCTGGAGGAGGACGACATGACCGTGCTCGCTGCGATCGACGACACCGCCGCCGCCGCCCCGGTGCTGGAGGCGGCCACGGCAGTGGCGGGACTGCTCGGCGTCGAGGTCCGGGCCCTGCACTGCACCGAGGACGCGAAACGGACCGCCGCCGAGGTCGCGGCGCGTGCCGGTGTGCGCATCGACCACGTCGAGGGGGACCCCGTCCCCTGCATCATCGACGCTGCCGCCGGCGACGAGGTGCGCGTCGTCGTGGTGGGGGCGCGCGGCAGGCCCGGCGGTCCCCGCCCGGTGGGCCACGTCGCCCTGGCCGTCGCCGAGACCGTCGGCAAGCCGGTGCTCGTGGTGCCGCCCGACGCCCGTCTGCCGGGAGCGGGCGAGGGTCCCCATCGCGCCCTGGTGCCCCTCAACGGGCGGCCCGCCAGCGCCGACGCGGTGGCCGGGACCCTGCACCAGCTCGCGGCCGCGGGCGTCGAGCTCGTGGCCCTGCACGTCTTCGTCCCCGACGAGGTGCCCCGGTTCTGGGACCAGGCTGCGCACGAGCACGAGAGCTGGGCGCTCGAGTTCGCGGCGCGCTGGTGCGCCCTCCCCCGAGTCGAGGTCCGGCTGCGTGCCGGCGCGCCCCCCGACACCGTCGTCGAGGTCGCCGCCGAGGAGGAGGTCGACCTGATCGCCCTCGCCTGGTCCCAGGACCTGAGCCCGGGCCGGGCCGAGGTGGTGCGCGAAGTCCTCGCGCACGCCACCGTCCCGGTGCTGCTCGTGCCCGTCGCCACGGCACCGGCGCACGAACCGATGCCGGCTGCGTGAGGGGGGCGAACAATGGAGGAACGCGACGCGCCGTCCGTCGTGATCGACCCCGCGGCCCACGACGCCGTGGTGTTCGACATGGACGGCGTGGTCACCGACACCGCCGGCACCCACGAAGCCGCCTGGAAGCGCCTCTTCGACGAGCTCCTGACGGCGGCCGCGCCCGAGGGCGCCGATCGCCGGCCGTTCACCAGCGACGACTACCGGCGCTTCGTCGACGGCCGCTCCCGCCTGGACGGCGTCACGACCTTCCTCGCGTCCCGCGGCATCTCCCTGCCCGAGGGGCAGCCCGGCGACGCACCCGGATGCACGACGGCGTGGGCGCTCGCCAACCGCAAGAACCGCTACCTGCTCGACGAGCTCGCCCGCAACGGGGTCGCGGTGTTCCCGTCGTCGGTCGAGCTCGCCCGAGCGGCCCGGCAGGCCGGGTTGCGGACGGCGATCGTCACGGCCAGCCGCAACCGGGCCGCCGTGCTCGGCGCGGCCGGGGTCGCCGACCTGTTCGACGCGCACGTCGACGGCGTCGACGCCGCCGCGCTCGGCCTGGCGGGCAAGCCCGACCCGGCGCTGTTCCTCGAGGCCGCCCGCCGGCTCGGCGTGCACCCGACGCGGGCGGTGGTCATCGAGGACGCCTTGGCGGGGGTCGAGGCCGGCCGGCGCGGCGGGTTCGGGCTCGTCATCGGCGTCGCCCGCCACGGCGAGCACGACGACCTCCTCGCCGCCGGTGCCGACGTCGCCGTCGCCGACCTGGCCGAGGTGCAGGTGTGCCCGAGAGCGACCAGGTGACCGCCGGACTCTCCTCGGCTGACGCCGCGGCGCGCCTGGCCCGCGACGGCCCCAACCGCCTCCCACCCCCGAAGCGCCGGCCGGCGTGGCGCCGGCTCGGCCACCAGCTCACGCACTTCTTCGCGCTCATGCTGTGGTGCGCCGCCGGCCTCGCGCTTCTGGCGCGGCTCCCCGAGCTGGCCGTGGCCATCACGGTCGTCGTCGTGCTCAACGCCCTGTTCGCGTTCGCCCAGGAGAGCCGGGCGGCAAGGACCGCCGAGCGCCTCGGCGAGCTGTTGCCCATGCGGGTGCGGGTGCAACGGGACGGGCGGCGCGTCGAGGTGGACGCCGCCGAGGTCGTCACCGGCGACGTCCTCCTGCTCGAGCCGGGCGACCGCATCCCCGCCGACGGTGCGCTCCTGGCGGCGGCCGGCTTCAAGGTGGACACCTCGCTGCTCAGCGGGGAGAGCGAACCGGCCTCCCTCGATCCCGGCGACCGTGTCCTGGCGGGGACCTTCGTCGTCGAGGGCGAGGGCCGAGCGCTGGTCGACGCCACCGGAGCCCGCACCCGCCTGGCGGCCATCGCCGCCCTCACCGCCGCCGATGCCCCGACCCCCAGCCCCCTCGCCCGCGAGCTCCGGGGCGTCGTGCGGACGATCTCCACCATCGCCCTGGGCGTCGGAGGCGCGTTCTTCGCGCTGTCGCTCTCGCTCGGCAACCCGCCCGGGGAAGGGTTCGTGTTCGCCATCGGCGTGACGGTCGCCCTCGTCCCCGAGGCGTTGCTGCCCACCATCACCCTGGCGCTCGCCTGGGGAGCCGAGCAGATGGCGCATCGGCAGGTGCTGGTCCGCAACCTCGAGGCGGTCGAGACGCTCGGCGCCACGACGTTCATCTGCACCGACAAGACCGGCACGCTCACGATCAACGAGATGACCGTCGTCGAGGCGTGGACCCCCCTCGGGAGCGCGACCGTGTCCACCCCCGGCTACGACCCGGACGCGGCTGCGATCGTGCCCGACCCTGCCGCCCGGCCGGCCCTCGAGGCGCTCGCCGCTGCCGCCGAGCGGTGCTCGGTCGGCCATGCCGTGCTCGTCGAAGGGCGCTGGCGGGCCCACGGCGACCCCATGGAGGCCGCCATCGACGTGTTCGCCCGCCGGCTCGGGCTCCGCACGGCTGCGGGCCGAGTGCACGGTGCGGGGGTCGTCCGGTTCCCCTTCGACCCCCGGCGGCGACGCACGTCCGCCGTCGTGGACGGCCGGGTGTACGTCAAGGGTGCGCCCGACTCGGTCCTGCCGCTGTGCCGGGACGGGGGCGGTGCCGAGCCCGCGCTCGCCCGCCTGACCGGCCGGGGCCTGCGCGTCCTCGCCGTCGCCGCGCGTGCCGTCACGGGTCCCGTCCCCGCCAGCGCCGAGGAGGCCGAGCGCGACCTCGAGCTGTTGGGGCTGCTCGCCATGCAGGACCCTCCTCGACCTGACGCCCGCAACGCCCTGGCGACCTGCCGGCGAGCCGGGATCAAGCTGGCCATGGTGACCGGCGACCACCCGGTGACCGCAGCCGCCATCGCCACCGAGGTCGGGCTGCGCACCCCGTCCGCACCGGTGCTCACCGGAGGCGAGCTGCCAAGCGACGACCGCGAGCTGGCTGCGCTGCTCGACCGGGACGGCGTCGTCGTGGCGCGGGTCTCACCGGAGCAGAAGCTGCGCATCGCCCGGGCGCTGCGGGGCGCCGGTCACGTCGTGGCGATGACCGGCGACGGCGTGAACGACGGGCCGGCCCTGCACGAGGCCGACATCGGCATCGCCATGGGCCGGGCGGGCACCGACGTCGCCCGGGAGGCCGCCGACCTCGTCCTGCTCGACGACCACGTCGCGTCGATCGTGCAGGGCATCGAGCAGGGGCGCGCCACGTTCTTCAACATCCGCCGGTTCCTGACCTACCACCTGACCGACAACGTCGCCGAGCTCACCCCGTTCCTCGTCTGGGCCCTCTCCGGCGGGCGGTTCCCCCTCGCCCTCGGCGTGCTGCAGATCCTGGCCCTCGACATCGGCACCGACACGCTCTCGGCGGTGGCCCTCGGCGCCGAACCGCCCGGACCCAAGACCCTCGACCGGCCTCCGGTGTCAGGCCGGTTGCTCGACCGCACCGTCGCCCGCCGCGCGTTCGGCCTGCTGGGGCCCACGGTCGCAGCCGCGACGATGGCCGCCTTCACCGGGTCCCTGCTCGCCGCAGGCTGGCGCCCGGGCGGCCCGGCGCCCGACAGCACCCTGCTCGCGGCCGCCTCGGGTGCCGCGTTCCTCGCCGTCGTGCTCGGTCAGTCGGCGAACGCCTTCGCCTGCCGGAGCGCCACCCGCACACCCTGGCACCTCTCGTGGCGTGGAAACCGGCTGCTGCCGTGGGCCGTCGCAGCCGAGCTCGCGCTGTCCCTCGCGCTCGTGCTGGTGCCCGCCGTCGCTCGACAGCTCGGCCAGGCCGCACCGTCGCTCACCGGCTGGGCGCTCGCCGTGCTGGCGGCGCCCGCGGTGCTCCTCGTGGACGCCACAGCCAAGCGGCGGGATCGCCGGCGCCAGGCGACTGCGACCCCTGGGGCTCGCCGGGCGAGCTGATCTTGCGCTCAGGACCTGCGATGCTCGGGCGCAGCGATCACCACGAACGCCACGTCGTCGAGCCGTTCCCGACGCGCCTCCAGCATGCTGTCGAGGTGGTGCGCGATCGCCTCGGCGGGCTGCCCGGCCACGTCCCGCAAGACATCCAGGAGCGCACCGGCGTCGTGCTGGGCCCCGGGGCCCCGGCTTTCCACGAGGCCGTCGGTGTAGAGCACCAGGGCGTCACCCGGATCGAGGATGACCGTCTCGGTGCCGATGTCGGGGTGGCGACGAATGCCGAGGGGCTCGCCCGGTGGCCGGATGAGGGCGGCCTCGCCCCCGGACCGGAGCAGCACCGGGTAGGGGTGACCGGCCCGGGCCAGCACGAGCCTGACGCTCCGCCGCCGCACCCGCGCCCGGGCGTACACGGCCGTGCAGAACTGCTCGTCGCCGGTCCGGCTCAGCATCGACTCGTTGAGCACGCCCAACAGGTCGGCCGGCTGGCGCAGCGTGTGGGCCGCGGTGAGCACCGTGTGGCGGGCGAGGGCGGTGAGCGCGGCCGCGGACGGGCCCGACCCCGCGATGTCGCCCACGACGAATCCCCACTCCCCGCCGGGCAGCGAGATCACGTCGTAGAAGTCGCCGCCGATCCCCGACCGGCGGGGCCGCAAGCGGGCCGCCAGGTCGATCCCGGGAAGGGCGGGCAGCGACGGCGGCACCAGCGCCTGGCGCAGCGCATGGGCGACCTCGGCGACCTCCTGCTGGACCTGACCGCGCTCGATCGACAAGCTGGCCTGGGTGGCGAAGGTCTGGAGCATGACCGATTCGTCCTCTGAGAACGGGGGCCGGGCACGCGTTCTACCGAGCGAGAGCGTGCCGGCGGCCCGTCCCCGGAACCACAGGGGCACCGACAGCCACGGGCCGAAGACGCCGAGGGCGACCACCGGCTGGTGCCCCCGCGGGTCGCTGGGGAGGTCAGCGAGCCGGATCGGCCGGCCCGCGGCCAGGACGTCGCCTGACAGCGAGCCCTCCCGGGCGAAGCGCTGACCGCGCACGGCATCGGCGTGCGCGCCGACGGCGACCCGGATTTCCAGGCCGGCCTGGTCCCGGGCGGGCAGCACGATCGTGGCCAGGTCCGCCCGGGCCACCTCGAGCGCCCGGAGCGCGAGCAGCTGCAGGACGTCGTCGACGGCGGCGCCCGCCAGGAGGGCGCCGGCGAGGCCGTGCAGGGCCTCGAGCGCACGGCGGTCACGGGCGGCGCGCTCGGCGGCGCCGGCCCAGTGGATGGCGGCGCCGGCGAGGGCGGCGAGCGCCTCGAGCAGGGGGCCGCCCTCCTGGGTCGCGGGGCGCGCCCGATCGTCCAGGACGGCGCAGAGCGCGCCGGCGGGCCGGCCGGAGGTGGTGAAGGGCACCACGACGGCCTCGGGCCCGATCCCGACTGGGTCCCCGGCGTGGCGCCGTACCTTCTCCGGCGGTCCAGGCGCAAGGTCGGCCAGCCGCACGCGGTGCGCCAACCGGGCGCGCAGGTCCTCGCTGGGTGGATCGCTCCCGGCGACCCACACGAGCTCGTCGCTCTCGACCAAGACGACCGCAGCTGCGGTGACGCCAGGAAGGGAGCGCGCGAAGTCGGCCACCACCGCCATGGCCGAGCGAGGATCAGCCTCGCTACCGCGGGCCGTGAGCCGATCAGCCAGCGCCGCCCAACCGCCCTGATCCGCGATGCGCAGGGTCACGGTGCCTCCTCCCGAGGCCGCGATCGCTACCGGTGCGTCCTGCCCCGCCGACCGTCACCCGGGGGCAGGGACGCCCGCGTCCCGGTGCCCGAAGATGACCTCGGCGGTGATCGGCCGGGCGAGATCCGCGAGGTCGCTCGCCAGGTCGATCAGCAGGTCGTCGATCGTGACCATGCCGACGAAGCGCCTGCCGTCGACGACCGCGAGCCGGCGCACGGCGTGGCGGCGGAACAGCGCGAAGGCGTCGTGCAGGTCGGCTTCGGCGTCGATGGTGACGACCGGTGTGGTCATCACGGAGTCCACCCGAGCATCCGGCGGCAGCCCCCGAGCCAGGGCCCGGCGGACCAGGTCGCGGTCGGTGACGATGCCGAGCAACTGCTCACCCTCGGTGACGGCCAGGGAACCGACCCCGGCGGCGTCCATGACCTCGGCGGCGTCGCGGATCGTGCGGTCCGGGGAGACCGCGATCCCCGAACGGCGGAGCGTGTCGATGGTCCGCATGCGACGTCCTCCTCTCCTCACTCCGAGCCGCTGTGCTCGAAGTGCTGGACCACAGCGTCCGAGCCCGGGAAGAAGAGGGTCTCGTGGCCGCTGTCACCCCAGCGCACCACGTAGGGCGGCCCACCCTCCGTGCCGCGGACCTCGAGGACCTCGCAGTCCCGGTCATGCTCACCGACCCGGTGGCCCTTGACGATGATGCGATCGCCGACGCTCGCGTGCACCTGAACCTCCTCTCCCAAGCCTGCTGCAACCCATGATCGGGGGTCGCGTGCCGGTCCCGGTAGGGCCGAAGGGCCCGGGCGGCCGGCTCGGACGGCTGGAGCGTTCGAGTTGGGACCATCGACCCTTCCCAGAGCGGGGCCGGGGGAGCAGCATCGATCCTGGAAGGTCCACGAGAAGGGAGGTCAACGATGGCGTTGTTGAAGCGCGAGCCAAAGGTCGAGCGGTTCGACCCCTACTCCCGGCTCGACCGGCTGTTCGACGAGTGGTTCCAGCTCGCGCCGTTCGCGGCGATGACGCCCCGCGGGCTTGGCGAAGAGGTGATCCGCGTCGACGAGCTCCTCGATGACGGGACGCTCGTGATCCGTGCCGAGCTGCCGGGCGTCGACCCGGACAAGGACGTCGAGATCAGCGTCGCGGACCACATGCTGTGCATCACCGCGGAGCGCCGGACCGAGGAGCGCGAGGAGGACAAGGGCTACGTGCGGCGTGAGCTGCGGTACGGGTCGTTCGCGCGGACCCTCCCGCTGCCGGAGGGCGCGGCCGAAGACGACGTCCGTGCCACCTACACCGACGGCATCCTCGAGATCCGCGTCCCGATCGCCACCCAGCCCGAGCCCGAGGCCAGGAAGGTCCCGATCAGCAAGGGCTGACTCGGCCCGCCGCCCGGCCGGCTGGGGCCCGGCGTTCAGGCGGGGAGCTGCAGGACCGCGGCTCCGCGGACGCGGTCGTGGGCGAGGTCGGCGAGGGCCCGGTCGGCGACGTCGAACGGGTACGGGCTCACGGTGACCTCGATCGGGATCTCGGCCGCCAGCGCGAGCAGCTCGTTGCCGTCGGCCCTGGTGTTGGCGGTGACGCTGCGCAGCTGCCGTTCCTGGAACAGGTGCTCGGCGTAGGACAGCGGCGGTATGTCGCTCAGGTGGATACCGGCGATCGCAAGCGTCCCGCCCCGGTCGAGGGCAGCGAGGGCCACCGGCACGATCTCGCCGGCGGGCGCGAACACGATCGCCGCGTCGAGGGGCTCGGGCGGCCGGTCGAACGTGTCGCCCGCCGACACCGCACCGAGGGCGAGCGCGAGCTCGCGCGCCTCGGCAGAGCGGGTGAGCACGTGCACGCGCGCCCCTTGGTGCATCGCAACCTGGGCGGCGATGTGGGCCGACGCCCCGAACCCGTAGATCCCGAGAGCGCCGCCAGGTGGCAGCTCGGCCCGGCGCAGCGCCCGATAGCCGATGATCCCGGCACAAAGCAGGGGCGCGGCGCGCTCGTCGTCGAAGCGGGCGGGGAGCGCGTAGGCGTAGTCCTCGTCGATGACCGCGAGCTCGGCGTACCCGCCGTCGTCGTCCCAGCCGGTGAAGCGGGGATCGACGCACAGGTTCTCGGCACCCGCCGCGCAGAACCGGCAGCGGCCGCACGTGGCGCGCAGCCACGCGATGCCCACCCGGTCGCCCGGCGCGAACCGGGTGCAGGCCGCACCGGCCCGCACGACCTCGCCCACGACCTCGTGCCCGGGGATCACCCCGGGTCGCCGGACGGGAAGGTCGCCCTCGGCCACGTGCAGGTCGGTGCGGCACACACCGCAGGCGCGGACCCGAACGAGCAGCTCGCGATCGCCCGGCTCGGGGTCAGGCCGTTCGATCAGCGCCAGCGGACCCTCATCGATCGGCCGGGGCTGTTCGACGATCCAGGCGCGCACGCTTCGAGCCTACGGCGGGGGCGGTCCTGACCATCGCGCCTTCGGCTCCGGGTGCCGAGCCCTCCTACTCGGCAGGGTGCCGCCGCCGTACCCAGCCTGCAGCCTGCCAGCCCGCCTCCAGCAGGGCGATCCCGGCGGCGGCGACGGCGAGCGTCGCCAGCGTCGCGAGCCCGCCGGGCGGGTGGAGCTCGAAGAACGCCCGGGCCGGGGCGTAGGCGAGCACCCCGATGAAGGCCAGCACCATCGTCGCGACCAGGGCGCTGCGGGGTCCGCTGACCGGCCGGGCGAGGATGCCGAGCACCCACATCGCCACGACGAACAGGGCGATGACCGAAGCCGTGCGGGCCTGGGACAGGGTCGCACCGCGCCAGCCGGCGACCAGGGCGTAGGCGCCGTAGGTCGCGGCGGCGGCGACGGCGCCGGCGGGCACGGCGAAGCGCAGCACCCGACCCAGGAACCCGGACCGAGCCCGGTTCGCGTTGGGGGCGAGCGCCAGGAAGAAGGCGGGAACGCCGATGGTCAGGCTGCTGACGACGGTCAGGTGCCGGGGGAAGAACGGGAAGGGCCGAGCGGCCACCCCGACCGCAACAGCGAGGAGGAACGCGTAGACCGTCTTGGTGAGGAACAGGTTGGCCACCCGCTCGACGTTGGCGATCACGCGCCGTCCCTCGGCGACCACCGCGGGAAGCGCGGCGAAGGAGTCGTCCAGCAGCACGACCTTGGCCACGCCGCGCGAGGCGCTGCTGCCCGCGCCCATGGCGACCCCGATGTCGGCGTCCTTGAGGGCGAGCACGTCGTTCACCCCGTCGCCGGTCATGGCCACCACGTGCCCCCGGGCCTGCAGGGCGGCCACCATCGCCCGCTTCTGGTGCGGGGTCACCCGGCCGAACACGGCGTGGCGCTCGGTGACGGCGGCGAGCCGGGCCGGATCGTCGGGCAGGTCGCGGGCGTCGAGGGGATCGGTCGCACCCGGTACCCCGACCCGGGCGGCGACCGCTGCTGTGGTTCGCGGGTGATCGCCCGAGATGACCTTGACCGCCACACCCTGCTCGTGGAAGTACCGGACCATGGCGGCGGCGTCGGGGCGCACCCGTTCGCCGAGCACCACGAGCGCGGCTGGCGCCAACCCGGCGGGCGGCCCGCCGCCCGCGGCGAGCGACCGGGAGCGCGCCACCAGCAGGACCCGGCGGCCAGCCGCCGCGAGCTCGTCCACCCGGCGGCGCACCGGATCGTCGGGCGAGCGGAGGAGCACGTCGGGTGCCCCCAGGACCCAGGTGCCGTGCTCGTCGAAGGTCGCTGCGCTCCACTTGCGCGCCGAGGAGAACGGCACGGTCGCGACCGGGCGCCAGCCGGGGTCGGGGATCGCCGTGGCCACTGGTCCGAGGGTCGGGCCGGGATCGTCCTCGAGGGTGGCGAGGGCGCCGAGCGCGGCGGTGACCTGTTCGTCTCCGGTGAGCGGCTCGACGGCGACGAGCTCCAGGCCGCCCTCGGTGAGGGTGCCGGTCTTGTCGAGGCACACGACGTCGACCCGGGCCAGCAGCTCGACGGCGGCCAGCTCCTGGACCAGGGCGCGGCGCCGGGCCAGGCGCACCACACCCACCGCCAAGGCGAGGCTCGTCAGCAGCACCAGGCCTTCGGGGACCATGGCGACCAGGCCGGCGACCGAGCCGCGCAGCGCGTCGATGTGGCTGGGGTTGGTGCGGAGCTGGTTGGCGACGAGCAGGACCCCGGTGGGGACGATGAGCCAGGTGACGAACCGCAGCACGCGGTCGATGCCCGTCCGCAGCTCGGACCGGGCCTGCTCGAAGCGGCGAGCCTCGGCGGCCAGCCGGTTGGCGTAGGCGCCGCCGCCGACCCGCGTCGCCCGCAACCGGGCTCTGCCCGCCACCACGAAGCTGCCCGAGAGCGCCTCGGCGCCCGCGTCCTTGTGGACAGGGTCGGCCTCCCCGGTGAGGAGGGATTCGTCGAGCTCGAGCCCGTCGGACAGCAGCACCTCGCAGTCGACCGGGATCTGGTCGCCGGCGCCGACCTCGAGCACGTCGTCGATGACGATCGCGCCGAGGGGCAGCGCCTTGAGCTGCCCGGACCTCCAGACCCGGGCGGTCGGTGACGCCAGCACCGAGAGCCGGTCGAGGGTCCACTTGGCCCGGAGCTCCTGCACGATGCCGATGAGCGTGTTCGCGACCAGCACGATGCCGAACAGGGCATCCCGGTACGCGCCGATGGCGAGGATCACGACGAGGAGGCCGCCCAGAAGCGCGTTGAAGCGGGTGAAGACGTTCGCCCTGACGATGCCCGACACGGTGCGCCCCGTGCCCGGCGGTTGCACGTTCACCTGGCCGCGCCGGACGCGCTCGGCGACGGCGCCCTCGTCCAGCCCCGGAGCTGCGCCGTCCTCTGGGCTGTTCAACGCCCGCCGGAGCACCCGGCTGACTCCAGGCCCATGGCACGCACGGAACCAGTGTGCGCTCGGAGGAGCAGCAATGGCAGAGGCGAAGGTCAGCGCCTGTGGCTGCCGGGACCTTTGGCCCTGGCCACCGGATCGGGGAACAGGGATCCTGAGGAGTGGAGTGTGATTCGCCTCACCGAAAGGAGCGCCAGATGAAGCGCATCGTCGTCGGTGTCGACGGATCCGAGGCGTCGCTGGACGCTGTCCGCTGGGCGGCCGCGGTGGCTGGTGCAACGGGCGGGGAGGTCGTGGCCGTGAACGCGTACATCCCGGTGCAGTCCGAGATCCGGCCCGCCTACTTCGAACGCCTGCGGCGCACCCAGGCCGAGCAGCTCGGGACGTGGTGCGCTGATGCCCTCGACCGGGTGCCGCACCAGCTCGAGGTCCGTGACGGTGACGCCCGCGACGCTCTCCCCGCAGCCGCCGCGGAGCACGACGCTGACCTGCTCGTCGTGGCGAGCACAGGCTCCAGCGGGCGCACTCCCGGACTGCTCCACCTTGGCAGCGTCGTGGAGTACCTCGCACATCACGTCGAGCACGCCTTGGCGGTCATCCCGCCCGGGAGCCCACCTCGGATCAGCCGGATCGTGGTCGGTGTGGACGGCTCGAGCCACAGCCGGCGGGCCGTCCGCTGGGTGGCGGAGCTCGCCGGAGCGATCGGCGCGACCGTGACAGCCGTGGCGGTGGAGGAGGCGGGCCGGCCGATCGCGGCCGCGGCGCGGCACACCGCCTGGGCGTCGGCCGCGGAAGCTGTCATCAGGCAGGATTGGGCTGCGCCCCTGAGCGAGCTCGGCGACCGGTTCACCGCAGTCGCCTCCCAGCAGCTCCCTGTCCCCGAGACCATTCTCGCGGTGGCGGC
>SIRW01000105.1 GCA_004366205.1 Actinomycetota bacterium
CGGGGCCGGGACGGCGGGCCGCGGGTCGTCGCCGGTCAGACGGCGCGGACGGCGAGGATGGCGACGTCGTCGCCCACGGGGCCGCCCGCGTGGTCGGCGATCGCCGCCTCGAGGGCGGCGACGACCTCCGTGGCGCGCGCCCCGGCGTGGCGGGCGAGCAGGCGGCGCAGCCGCTCGCTGCCGAAGCGGCCCCTCGGGCCCCGGCACTCGGTCAGCCCGTCGGTGTAGAGGACGAGGACGTCGCCGGGATCGAGCCCCACGATGTCGTCGACCAGCTCGGCTTCGCTCCGCACCCCCAGCAGGTCGCCCGGCGGGTGCAGGGCCACCACCGCGCCGTCGGCCCGGACGAGGAGCGGGAAGGGGTGGCCCGCCCGGGCGAGGGTGAGCTGCAGGCCGTCGCGGTCGGGCTTGAGCCGGGCGAACACCGCGGTGCAGAAGCGGTCGAGCTCGGGCTCCTCGACCAGCGCCTGGTTCAGCACGGCGAGCACCTGGGCCGGCCGGCGCACCGCCATGGCCGCGCCCCGCACGGCGTGGCGGGCGAGGGCCGTGAGCGCGGCGGCCTCGGTTCCCCTCCCGCTGACATCGCCCAGCACCACGCCCCAGGTGTCGCCCCGCAGGGCGAACACGTCGTAGAAGTCGCCGCCGATGTCGCCCACACCGGGGCGGTAGCAGGCGGCGAGCTCGGCGCCCGGTATGGCGGGCAGGGCGGGCGGCAGCAGGCTGCGCTGCAGGGTGGTCAGCAGGTGGCCGGTGCGCTCGTGCAGCCGGGCGTTCTCGATGGCGACGGCCGCTCGGGTCGCCAGGTCCCGGGCGAGCGCCAGCTCGGTCTCGCCGAGCGCTCCGGGCCGGCGAGCGGCGAACGTGAGGGCGCCCAGCACGTCGTCGCCGCGCAAGAGCGGAACCGACACGAGCGAGCCCAGGCCCAGCCGCCGCAGCACCCGCAGCACCGCCGGGTCGCCGCTGATGCGGGCCCAGGCCGATTCGCCGAGATGGGGGTGGAGCTCGGCCCTGCCGGTGCGCAGCACGGCGCCCGTGCCCCACACGGCGTCGAGACGCACGGGGTGGTGTGCGTAGAGCGCCTCGATGTCCGCCCGCCGGGACCGCTGCCGGTGCGCAGCGGCGGCCAGGACCGGCACGTGCCGGGCGTCGAGCAGGTGCACGGCGCACCACTCGGCGACGCCGGGCACGACCACCTCGACCAGGCGCTGAAGGGTGACGTCGAGCGAGAGCGACCCGTTCAGCACGTCACCGGCGCGGACCAGGAACGACAGGCGCTCCCGCGCCGCCTCGGCCTCGTGGCGGGCGCCCTCGACCCGCTCGTAGGACTGCATCCGGTCGAGCGCCTGGGCCGCCTGCACCGCCAGCGCCTCGATGAAGGCGAGGTCGTCGTCGGCGAAGGTGTGGGTCTCGACGAACGGCTGGACCTCGGCGAACCCGACCCACAGGGCCCCGAGCACCCGGTCCTCGAGCTGGATGGGCACCGCCGCCCAGGACTTGTTGCCGGTCGCTTCGACGGCCTCGGCCACCCGCACGTCGCCGGCGGCGAGCGCGGTGCTGGAGTGGATCCGCAGCATCGTCCGCTCGCGCGCCGCCTGGACGACGGGCAGGTCCCGGTCGCGCTCGAGGTCGAGGTCGCCGAACCGCTCGAGCACGCCGTCGGCGTAGCCGCCCTGACCGGCGAGGACGAGCCGGTCACCCGCGAGGAGCGTCACCGCGACGGTCGCGGCCCCGCTGGCGAGGACCTCGGCGACCAGCGCCTGCACGACCTGGTCGGTGCTGCGGGCGGCGAGCAGCTCGGAGGTGAAGCGCTGGATGCGCGCCACCCGCTCGTACATGGTCGACCACCAGCGCGCGTCGGCGTCGGGGGGCACCGATGCCGACGCGTCCCAGAGGTCCTCCCCAGCAACCACCGTGTCGTTCTCCTTGCTCGGGGGCCCTCAGGATAGCCCCGTGACCGCCGTCACGGGGTCGAGGCTCAGGGCAGGAGGCCGCCGGCGAAGGGCTCGGTGCCGAGCGCCAGGGTGACGTCGAGGTCGCTGTGGTCGGCCAGGTAGTCGAGGGCGAGGGCCAGGTCGGTCACGCCGTTGCTGCCGGCGAGCGGCAGGATGGCGAGGGTGCTCAGCGAGCCGATCGCCGCGCCGTCGGACCCGAGGAACGCGCTCCCCGAGTCCCCGGGAACGCCGGGCGTCAGCGTGTAGACGTCATGGGTCCATCCCCCGGCTCGCTGGCCCAGGCTGTAGCCCTCCTTGGGGCTGAGCAGGCTGATGCCGAGCCGCAGCGAGGAGTTGCCGTAGCTGTAGACCTTCTCGAGCGGGCTGGTCGAGGTGCCCAGCGCCGTGGGTCCGCCCCAGTAGGGCACGGTGGGGTTGACCCGGCCGTGGTCGTCGGGGTGGACGCGCACCAGGGCGAAGTCGTTGTAGGCGCAGGCGTCGGCGTCGGTCTCCCCGACCTGCTGCATCGTGAGCCACGAGCTGTACACCAGCGTGCCCGGCTGCGACGCGCCCTGGATCTGCACGCTGGTGCCGAGCGGGTGCGAACCCGCCTGGCAGCCGTTCGTCGAGGTGCTGCCCGCCGTGGTGGCGCAGTGCGCCGACTGGCCCAGGTAGATGTCGGTGCCGTCGTGGAACACGAAGTTCGCCGTGCACTGGCCCCCGGCCGTCACCGTCTGCACGCCGGGGTGGATGGTGGCCTCGCCCGCCGGCGCCCACGTGGGCACAGCGGCTTCGGGCGGGACGGCGTCGTCGGCGAGAGCGGGGGGGCCGGCGAGGAGGGTGAGCGCCGCCAGGGCGGCGAGCAGGCGCGTGGTCGTCATGGATCGCATGTCTACCCAACGCACGGGAAGCACCGATCTCGCGCCGATCCACGCGAACGTGCCCGCGGCGCTCGGGCGCCGCGGGCACGGTGTCGGTGTGCGCGCCGCTCAGGCGGTGATGGCCCGCAGCTTCTCCTGGAAGGCCTTCTGCGCCTCGCTGGGGCCGCCGGCGCCGCCGGACTGCATGGCCATCAGCTTGGTCATGTCGCCCTCGACCTTGATCTGGCCCGACATGAACGCCTGCATGCCGGCCTGCTGGTTGCCGTCGATGAAGATCGCCTTGGCGACGTCGTAGGGCACGGTCAGCTTGGTGGGGGCATCGTCGACCAGGCCGCGCTCGAACTGGCCGCCCTTGGTGTGGATCTCACGGTCGCCGTCGGGGCCGCCGGTCACCACGATGTTCAGGGTGAGGTCGGCCATGGCGGGAGGCGGCTCGGGGGCTTCGTCGCGAAGCTTCTCGACCTCGTCGAACCAGTCGTCGGACAGGAACGTGTGCGGCATGTCTCTTGCTCCTCCTGGCAGAGCGTCTCGGTGCCCGCAGCCTTGCCCTAGTTGACTGGTCAGTCAAGTTGGCGCCCGGCCAACGTTCAGCCGGTCAGGCGGCGGAGCAGCGCGGGCGGGTCGTCCCGCAGGCGGGGGCGTCCGACGGCGACGGCGGCACCGACGAGGGCGCTCAGGGGCACGAGGACGAGGAGCCGGTGCCACGGCCGCTCGGTCGGCGCTCCGGAGGCGGCCACGGGGCCCGCGCCCAGGCCCACCTGCTCGCCGCCGGGGGGTGGGGCACCGGCGTCGCCGCCCTCGCCGGCGGGGCCGGCGGGGACGGCGGCGTCGCCCGTCCCGGGACCGCCGCCCACCGGTCCCCCGACCGGCGCGGGCGCCGGCGCGGGCGTGAAGCCGCTGCCCGGCCCGGCCGGCGGTGCGGCTCCGCCCGGTGCGACCCCGGTCCCGCCGCCGCCGTCGCCGGTCCGCCAGTCCACGCCGGCGTCCCCCCCACCCCCGGCGCCGCCCGCCTGGCCCTCGACCACGACCGTCGCGCCCTCGAAGGCCAGCTGGAAGCCGGCGGCCGGCAGGCCCTCGCCCTCGCCGGGAACGACCATCAAGGTGACCTCGTCGCCGTCCAGGAGGTGCACGGTGACGTCGCCGACCCAGCGGGCGCCGGCCGCCTGGCGGTCGAGCGCCGCCGCCGACGTGCAGTCAGGCTCGGGGGCGTCGGACCAGGCCCCGGGGTTGGCGGGTGCCCAGTCGGGGGGGCCGGCGCACACCTGGAGCTGGGCGACGTCACCGCCGGCGACGCTCGCCTCCTCGAGCACGAGGCGAGCGGACGTGACCAGCGCGCCGGGGGCCACCCGGACGCGCAGGGCGGCGACGCTGAGGTCCTGGCCCACCATGGCCGCCACCTCGAACCCGCCGGCGGGCTGCTCGCTGGCGCCGGGCCGGCGCGACCACCACCCCACCTCGACCACCTCCGCCGGCACGCCGTCCTGGGCCCCTGCCCCCGGCCCGGCGAGGAGCGCGCCGGCCACGACCAGCGTGACGGCCGCCGCCACCCGGCGGGCCCGGCCGGGTGCCGCCGCCCTCACCGCCCACCCGCCCGCAGGGGCTCGCGCCGGCGGGGCCGGCGGTTCGCGCGGGAGCGGACCGCCTCGCCGTCCCCGCCCCCCGGGCCGGGCCGGCGGCCCGATCGGTGGATCACCGCCTCGTCGCCACCCAGGTAGCCTTCGACGACCCGGGGATCGTTGATCACGGCTCCAGGCTCGCCCCGGGCGACGACCGAACCGACCTCGAGAGCGACGAGCTCGTCGGAGATCGACGTGATGAGCGGCATGTCGTGCTCGATCACGACCAGCGCCGCGCCCGTGCGGTCGCGGATGTCGAGCAGGACCGGCCCGAGCGCCTCGGTCTCGCGCTGGGCGATGCCCGACGACGGCTCGTCGAGCAGCAACACCGAGGGCCGGTGGGCCAGCACGCAGGCCAGGTCGACGATGCGCCG
Source organism: Actinomycetota bacterium (assembly GCA_004366205.1). Taxonomy (GTDB): domain Bacteria; phylum Actinomycetota; class Acidimicrobiia; order Acidimicrobiales; family CADCSY01; genus SIRW01. Next base: position 4,803 of record SIRW01000105.1, read on the forward strand.
GCTGCCGGTGGAGAGCTCGCCCACGAACTTGTCGGCGAAGGCGCCGAGGTGCATGAGCTCGATCAGCCGGTCGACCTCCTCGGCCACCGCCCGCTCGGAGACCTTGACGGCAGGCGAGAGCACGACGGCGGCCGTGGGCTCGGGCACCTCCACGTGGCGCTCGAGGGCGGTGGCGATGGCCTGGCGGACGGTCATCGCCGGGAAGAGCCGGGCGTCCTGGAACGACCGGCCCAGACCCCGGCGGGCCCGCTCCGCCGGGGAGAGCTCCGTGACGTCCTCGCCCTCGAGCAGCACGGTCCCGCTCGTCGGGGTGACGAAGCCCGAGATGATGTCGAACACGGTCGTCTTGCCCGCCCCGTTGGGACCGATGACGCCGAGGATCTGGCCCTCCCGCACCGCCAGGCTCACGTCCTTGACGGCCTGCACGCCGCCGAAGCGGGCCGACACCTCGCGCAGCTCCAGCCGCACCGGGTGCTCGTGGCCGCAGGTCTCGCACTGCGGCCGGAACGGCTGGCGCCCGTTGCCGCCCACCGTCACCGCGGCGCCTGCCCCCGTGGCCCCTCCCGGTGCCGCCGGCGCGCCCGATCCCGCCGCCTCGGCGGCGGCCGCGCCCTGGAGGAACACGGCCCGCAGGATCTCGGGGCGGTCGAGCAGCTCGGCGGTGGGACCGTCGAAGCGCACCTCGCCCTTCTCGAGGAACACGGCCCGCTCGGCCAGCGTGATGGCCACGTTCACCGACTGCTCGACGAGCACGACGGTGGTGCCGTTGGCGTGGATGGCCCGGACGATGCCGAGCAGCTGCTCGACGACGACGGGTGCGAGGCCGAGGCTGAGCTCGTCGATCATCAGCAGCCGGGGCCGGGCGATGAAGGCCTGGCCGAGGGTGAGCATCTGCTGCTCGCCGCCGGAGAGGTTGCCGGCCCGCTCGTCCCACCGGGTGCGCACGATCGGGAAGAACGCCAGCACCTGCTCGGTGGCCCGGGCGACGTGGTCGGGGTCGTTCTGGTAGGGCCAGCCGGCGAGCGCCAGGTTCTCGCCGACGGTCAGGGTCGGGAAGACGCCCTTGCCGCCGGGGGCGAGCACGATGCCAGCGCCGACGGTCTGGAAGGGCTGGTGGCCGGTGATGTCGGCGCCCTCGAAGCTGACCGTGCCGCCGGCGGGCGGGATCAGCCCGGCGATGGCCGACAGCAGCGTCGACTTGCCGGCGCCGTTGGTGCCGAGCAGGGCCACGATCTCGCCCCGCTCGACGTGGAAGTCCACGCCGAACAGCACCTGGGTCTTGCCGTAGGCCACCTCGAGGTCGCGCACCAGCAGCAGCGGGTCGGCCGACGGTGGCGTGGTGCGGGCCCGCCGGACCTCGGCACCGGTGAGGGCCACCTCGCCCCGCCCCTCCAGGGTGGCGACGTCGGCGAGCAGGCTCGGCACGACGAGCCCCCGGGCCCGGGCGTACCGGCGCAGCAGCCCGTCCCGCAGGTCGTAGAAGAGCCCGCCCAGCCCGCCGGGCAGCACCATGAGGATGAACAGCACACCCACCGCGCTGGCGAACAGCCGGGAGATCGGCGTGGTCGTGAAGGCCGAGAACTCCACGAAGGTCAGGTAGGACGCGCCGATGACGGCCCCGGGCACCGAGCCGAGGCTGCCCACGACGCCGATCAGGAACAGCCCGATGCTGGCCATGGGGTCGAGGAGGCGCCCCGACAGGCCCTGGTGCTGGAACACGAACAGGCCGCCGGCCAGGCCCGCGACCAACCCCGACACCGCGAACGCCGTCATCTGGGCGCGCACCGGGCTGATGCCGAAGGCCTGCGCCGCCCGGTGGTTGTCGCGGATCGCCACGAGGGTCCGGCCCGTGCGGGACGTGCGCAGGCGCCACACCATGGCCGCCACGAACGCGAAGACGACCAGCAGCACGTAGTAGTAGGCGTGCTCGGAGGCCAGGTCGTAGCGGTTGAACAGGATCGGGCGCTGGATGCCGACGTTGCGGTCGGGCACGAGCCACGGGAAGAACTCGGGGTTCAGGAAGAACGCCCCCGTGGCGAGCGCGAAGGCGAGCGAGGTGACGGCGAAGAACGGGCCGCGGATGCGCAGGGCCGGGACGCCGATGGCGAGCGCCACGACCATCCCGACGAGGGCGGCGGCCGCCAGGCACACGAGGAAGTCATGTCCCCGCTGCGAGAGCGTGCCGGCCACGGCCGCGCCGAAGGCGGCGAAGGCCAGGTGGCCGAGGGAGATCTGGCCCGCCCAGCCCGTCAGCACGACCAGCGAGCACAGGAGCATGGCGAAGATGACCCCGACGCCGAAGACGCTCATCTGGCTCGGGCTCCAGGTCAGCGGCACGAGCACCAGGGCCGTGGCGCCGGCCACGGCGAGACCGACCAGCGCCCGCTGGACCAGCGGCTGGGCTCGCAGCTCCCGCGGGATGGGCCGCACCTCGCGCAGCGCCGTCCACGTCGAGGCCCCCGCGTCGCGGGCCCGCTCCATGATCCCGCCCCGCTGCACGAGGAGCGTGACGAGGATCACGCCGAAGAGCACGGCGTCGACGACGAGGGTGCGGCCGGTCTGGTACAGCACCGCCTGCTCGACCATGCCCAGCACGAGGGCGGCGCCCAGGGTGCGGGGCAGGCTCTCCATCCGCCCGATCACGGCGGCCGCCAGGGCCCGGAGCAGGAGGCTGGGGCCGAGCACGTCGCCGATGGACACGCCCTGGATGGGCAGCCGCAGCAGCACGCCCACCCCGGACACGCCCGCGGCCAGGATCCACACCAGGGTGTTGATCCGCTTCACCGGCACGCCGAGCAGCGCGGCGCGGTCGGACGACTCGGCCGCGGCCCGGACGCCGACACCGACCCGGGTGCGCCGGAAGAACATGGCCAGGCCGGCGGCCACGACGGGCACCACGACCAGGATCAGGACGTGGCCGGCGTTGAAGACGACCGGGCTCCAGGTGAACCGGAAGTCGAACGGCAGCGGCGGCTGGGGGACGACGTCGTAGTCGAACAGGCGGGGGAGCCCGAGCTGCACGACCGCGAACAGCTGGGCCAGGCCGATGGTGGCCACGGTGAGGACGAGGCGGGGGGCTTTGGCGAACCGGCGGATCACGAGCACCTCGGTCGCCCCGCCCAGGGCCAGGGCGGCGAGGAGGCCCACGGCCATGGCGAGGAGCGGGTTCCAGCCGGGGCCGACGATGAGCGACGCCGCGAGGACGGCGGCGGCCCCGCCGATGTCGCCCTGGGCGAAGTTGACGATGCGGTTCGCCCGGTAGATGAGCACCAGCCCCATGGCGACGAGGCCCGACAGCGACCCCAGCACGAGGCCGAGGAACAGGATCGACAGCGGCGCCGGGTAGAGGACCCCGACCAGGACCCCGACCGCGAGCACGGACAGGGCGACCAGCACGCCTGAGCGGATGTCGTCGTCGTTCACGGGTCCCCCCGGAAACCGGGCCGGGCGGGCAGGGAAACCCCTCCCCCGGCGTCGAAGTATCAGCGAGCGGCTCGCCACTAGGGGTTCGACCCGGCGGTCCCGCTCTCCTACCGGGGGTGACGACGACCATGACGCTGCGCCAGTTCCTCGAGCGCTACGGCGTGTCGCTGGGCGTGCTCACCGCGCTCGCCCTCGTCGTGGTGGTCCTTCCCAGCAACATCGACGAGCGGCGGGTCGACACCGGCTTCGGGGACGACTTCGAGGCCGGGCTCGAGGGGGACTGGGACGGGGGCGACGGCACCGCCGTCAGCGGCGGGGGCCCGGGCCGCGCCGGCGGGCCCGGCGCCGGGCCGGGCGCGACCGGCGCCGGCGGGCGTGCGGGCGGCGGCGCCGCTGGGGGTGCCGGGGGCGGCGGCGGAGGCGGCGGCCAGGGCCAGGGCGCGGGCGACGTCGCCTGGGGCGAGGGGAACTGCCGGGAGGACGGCCGCCAGGCGGGCGTGTCGATCTACATGCCGCCCTGCGTCGACTGGCGCGGCACCGACAACGGCGGCGCGACGTTCCGGGGCGTGACCGCGGACCAGATACTCGTCGTCGAGTGGATCGGCCAGATCGACCCCGGCACCCAGGCGATCCTGCAGAGCGCCGGCCTGGCGGACGCGCCCCAGACCGTGCGCCGGGCCTACGACCGGCTGCGCGTCTACAACAACTTCCACTACCAGACCTACGGCCGCGAGGTCGTGTTCCACCCCTACAACGCGAGCGGTCCGTCCGACAGCGACGAGGCGATGCGGCGCGACGCCATCACCATCGCCGACGACATCCGGCCCTTCGCCGTGCTCGGCGGCAACCCGGCGGCGCCCATCCCCATCACCCTGGCCCGCGAGCTCGCCCAGCGGGGCGTGCTGTGCATCTGCACGGTGTCGTTGACCTCGGAGTTCTACAACGAGCTGCCGCCGCTGCTGTGGAGCTCGCTGCCGACCATGAACGAGTACGCCATGCACGCGGCGGAGTACATCGCCAAGAAGCTGGCCGGCAAGAACGCGGTGTTCGCCGGCGACCAGTTCAACCCCGCCCAGAACTTCCGCAACACCGAGCGCCGGTTCGGCCTCATCTACCTCGAGGGCGCGTCCGGCCGGGTGGAGCCCGAGTCGCGGCGCGTGCGCGACGTGCTCCGGCGCGAGTTCGCCCGGTACGGCATCGAGTTCGCCGCCGAGGTCGGCTACATGTACGAGCCCGGTCGCAACCAGCAGGACGTCACCAACCTCATCGCCACGATGCGCGGGGCGGGGGTGACGACGATCGTGCCGGTGTGGGACCCGCTCTACCCGATCCTGATCACCCAGGAGGCGACCCGCCAGCTCTACTTCCCCGAGTGGTTCATCCTGGGCACGGGGTTGTCGGACACGACGACCGCCGGCCGGCTCTACGACCAGCAGCAGTGGCGGCACGCCTTCGGGATCTCGCCGTTGTGGGTCACCTGGGACCAGGTGCAGAGCTCACCGGGCTTCCGCGAGTACCACCACGTGACGCCCGGTGCGCGGCCCGGCGAGGAGGGCATCCTCATCAACATCTACCGGGCGGGGCACCAGACCCTGTGGCGGGGCATCCACATGGCCGGCCCCAACCTCACCAACGAGACGTGGGTGCGCGGCACGCTGAACTACCCGCCGACGGGCGGGCTGCCGGCGTCGCCCCTGGTGTACCTCACCCGCGAGCACCCGACCGAGATCAAGGACTTCGTCGAGGTGTTCTACGACCACCAGGCCCAGGGTCCCGACGAGCGGGGCGAGCAGGGCCGCGGGATGATCATGAAGACCAACAACGGGCAGCGCTACCGCCTGGGCGAGTGGCCCAGCGGCGACCCGGCCGCGTTCCGGGCCGAAGGGGCGGTGGCCGTGACCAACGACCCGGCCATGGGCGGCGACCCCCCGCACGAGCAGGACGGCCACTCCCACGACCTCGAGCAGCGCTGCATGAGCTGCTGACGCCCGGTCCGGCCCCGGGGCGTCGCGTTCCTGGCAGACGGCGCCGAAGGACGCGCTTCGTGTCAGCGGGGCCGGTAGACATCGCTGCGGTGATCGATGGCGATGATCACGACCACCCCCGCCGGGTCGTCGATCTCGTAGATGACCCGGAAGTCACCCCGACGAGCGCTGTGCTTGCCCGCGAGGTCGAGACGAAGCTCTCTACCGACGCGCCGCGGGTTCTCCGCCAGGGGGCCGCAGACGAACTCGATGCATGCCGCGGCCGCCTTCTCCGGAAGGCGATCGAGCCGGCGGAGCGCTGACCGGGTCCACTCGATCTCGAACCTGTGTGAGGTCACCCTGTGCTACGTCGCGCAACGAGCTCGTCGCGGGTCAGCCGCTCCGTGCGGCCAGCCCTGGCGTCGCGCTCACCCTCGCGCACGTCGCCGAGCAGGCGAGGATTGCTCAGGATCTCGAGGGTCTCTTCGAGCGATTCGAGATCTTCGACGCTCAGCATGACTGCTGCTGGTCGACCGTGCTTGGTCACCACGACACGGCCGTGCTGCCGTTCGAGCCGATCGACGACCTCGGACAGCCGATTCTTCACATCGGCGAGGGATAGGTACTCAGCAGCAGACATGGCCAGAAGTATAGCCAGAACAGGGGACGGCCACGACACCCCGATAGCCGCTTGGCCGCGACCGTTCGGCGCATCAGAGGTAGCGGAGGCGACGGGCCTCGGCCTCGAGCTCGTCCCGGAAGCGTGGGTGGGCGATGCCGATCAGGGCCCGGGTGCGCTGGCGCACGCTTCGGCCCCGCAGCTCGGCCACGCCGTACTCGGTCACGACCTTGTCGACGGTGTTCTTCCCGGTGGTCACCGCCGAGCCCGGGCTGAGGGTGGGCCGGATGCGCGAGATCGTGCCGTGCCGGGCGGTCGAGCGCAGCACGATGAAGCCCTGGCCGCCCTGGGAGTAGAGGGCGCCGCGGGCGAAGTCGACCTGACCGCCCGACGACGACCAGTAGCGGCCGCCGATCGTCTCCGAGGCGCACTGCCCCAGGAAGTCGACCTCGGTGGTGGCGTTGATTGACGTCATGGCCGCCTGCTGCCCCACCAGGCGGGGGTCGTTGACCCGGTTCACGGGGTGGAGCTCCACGCCCTCGTTGTCGTGGACGAAGTCGTAGACCGCCTGGCTGCCGAAGGCGAAGGTGGCGACGGCGACGCCGGCCTTGCTGGACTTGCGGACCCCGGTGGCGACGCCGGCGCGCACGAGGTCGACGAACCCGTCGGAGAGCAGCTCGGTGTGGATGCCGAGGTCCCGGTGGTCGCGGAGCTCGCGGAGGATGGCGTTGGGGATCGACCCGATCCCCGCCTGCAGGGTCGCGCCGTCGGGGATGCGCTCGGCCACGAGCCGGGCGATGGCCTCGTCCTCGGGGCTGGGGTCGGGCGGCGGCAGCTCGACGAGCGGGTAGTCGGCCTCGCACCAGCCGACGGCCTGGGCGAGGGGGAAGCGGTTCGAGCCCCGGGTGCGCGGCATGCGGGCGTTGACCTCGACGAAGAACGGCACCCGCCCGATCATCGCCCCCACGTAGTCGCACGTGACGCCGAGGCTCACGTAGCCGTCCCCGTCGGGCGGGGACACCGACGCCAGCACGATCGGGTTCCGCACGGTCTCGCGCAGCAGGCGGGGCACCTCGAAGAAGTGGTTCGGGACCAGCTCGACGTGCCCCTCCTCGAAGCCCCCGCGCGTGTGGGTGGACAGGAAGTACGAGATGTGCCGCAGGCCCGGGACCTTCCCGTGCAGGTAGGGGCGGTCCCGGACTGCGTGCATCTGGTGGACGCGCACGTCGGTCAAGCGGTCGGCGCCGGCCTCGAGGGCGTCGACCAGGGTGGCGGGCTCGCCGTTGCCGAGGGGCAGGATCACGTCGCGGCCGGGCCCGACGTGGTCGAGCACGGCCTCGGCCGGGAGGGGCGGCGGCAGGGTGACCACCGGCTCAGAGCTCCTCGCGGGTGTAGCGGACGACGGCCTCGATCTCCGCGTCGCTGAGCACGTCCCCGAAGGCGGGCATGCGGCCCTCGACGCCCGCGCGCACCACGGCCTCCTGGTCGTCGGGATCGGGGAAGCGCTCGGTGATCACCTCGGCGGTCAGCGGCGGCCCCACGGCGCCGGAACCGTCCGCGCCGTGGCAGGCGGCGCAGCGCTCGGCGAACACCGTCGCCCCCACCGCCGAGCCGGGCGCGCCGCCGCCGTCCCCGCACGCTCCGAGCACCGCCACGGCGGCGAGAACCGCGAGCACCCGGCCCGCGACGCGGTGCTTTCCGGACCCCGGACGCCCGTATGCGACGTCGACGGTCCGCAAAGCGGTGCGAAGGCGGGCGGCGGCGACCCGGTGCGGGGTGCTCGGGGACATCCCTCTTCTCTACCGCACGGGACCGCAGGGGCATGCAGGCGGTACGGTCAGCACCCATGACGACCGGGTCCGACGTCGCCGCCCTGCTCGGGGCCGCCCTTCCCTCCGACCGGGTGCTCACCGGTGACCGCATCAAGGAGGACTACGGTCACGACGAGGCCCTGACGGCGGCGCCTCGGTTGCCGGCCGCCGTGGCGCTGCCCGAGTCCACCGCCGAGGTCGCCGCGCTGTTGCGGGTGTGCCACGAGCACCGCGTCCCCGTCACCGCCCGGGGCAGCGGCACGGGCCTGTCGGGCGGCGCCATCCCCGTCGACGGCGGGGTGGTCGTGTCGTTCGAGCGGATGAACCGCATCCTCGAGATCGACACCGCCAACCACGTCGCCGTGGTGCAGCCCGGCGTCACCCTGGAGCGCCTCGACGGGGCCACCGCCGCCGAGGGCCTGGTGTACCCGGTCTACCCGGGCGAGTGCTCGGCCAGCATCGGCGGCAACATCGCCACCAACGCCGGCGGCATGCGGGCCGTCAAGTACGGCGTCA
>ML178741.1:0-1990 GCA_004366205.1 Actinomycetota bacterium
TTCATGGATCTCGGCGCGGATGGCGTCAGTGGGCGATACTCGTGCTGGCACGGGTGTAGGTCTCCTTCGTGAGTTGGGAAGCTCCAGAAGGAACCTACGCCCTGGCCGCTTTTACACGATGGGACGCCACCGGCTTTCTCGCTAGGTTCGGTGGTGGACGGGCCGGTGGCCGGAGCGGCCTTGGTCGACTCCTTCTTGCCCCGGCTCGTCCGCGCCTTGAGCTTCTTGGCGGTGGTGGTGCGGCGCCGGGCGGCGCGCACGGCAGGGTCGATCTTGTAGCGGGTCGAGCAGATCTTGCGGCCCTCGGCTTCGGTGATCTCGCGGCCGTCGACGTCGCGCAGCTCGTAGTGCTGGCCGTTGCGCCAGCAGGCGGCGATGCGGGTCATGAGCACTGCGGCGATGGTGCACAGCGCCGAGTTGTGGTACTTGCCCTGTTCGACGAAGAGCCGGTGGTAGCGGGCGGCGAGGGTGGGGTCGACCTTGCGGGCTTGGTCGGCGGCGAGGAACAGCGCGGTGCGCAACCCGGGGTCGCCGGCCTTGCTGAGCCCTTGGTGGGTGTCGGTGGTGCCGGACTGGTCGATCTTGGGGACCAGGCCGGTGAAGGCTCGCACGCCGGCCAGGTTGGCGAACCGGTTGAGGTCACCGGTGCGCCCGAGGATCCCGGCGGCCAGAGTCACCCCGAGCCCGGGAGCGGACACGACGATGCCGGCGGGATCGGCCTCGTCATAGAGGGCGTCGATGCGGTCCTCGATGGCTGCGAGCTCGACGTCGATGGTCTTGATCAGCCGCACCTCAAGAGCGATGTCCTCGGCCAGCTCGGCGAAGTCGAGTCCACCGGCCGCCCACAGCTCCAGAGTCTCGTCCGCGGCGGCCAGCAGCTCGTCGGCCTTGGCGTCGCGGAACTGGCCCCGGCTGGCCCGGATCAGCGTGGTGGTCAGCCGCTTGCGGCCCGCCTTGCGCATCGCCCGTGGGTCAGCGAAGCGTTCCAGCACGGCCAGAGCCGTCTTGGTGTAGTCACCGGCGCCGAGGGCGTCGGCCCACGCCGGGCCCAGCAGCTCGACCAGCGCGTCGAGGCGCATCACCGCCTGGACCCGACGCTTCTGCAGGCTCGAACGGTGCCGCACCGCCCGCTTGAGCGGATCCGCCGGCCCCAAGCCGTCGAGGTCGCGCAACCCCTCGGGATGCAGCAGCGGCAACCGGGCCAGGATCCGGCTGTCGAGCCGGTCGGTCTTGGTGTGCTTGTTGTAGTAGTCCCGCAGATCCGCCGACTGCTCCGGCGGCACGACCACGACCTTGGCGCCGCGGGCCTGCAGCCACGCCGCCAGCGGCACCCACGCGTTGCGGGTCGGTTCCATCACCACGGTGACCTCGGCCCCGGCGGGGATCTTCCTCCACAGCATCGCCAGGTCCGCCGGGGTGGTCCGGAACCGCCACCCCGACCAGAGGAACTCGCCCCGATCATCGGCCAGGCTCGCCTGATGATGGGCCTGGCAGGCCACGTCGATCCCCAATCGCAGCACGCTCACCGCCTGCTCCTTTCCGTCGTCGTTGCTCCCACAGCCGGCTCGACGGTCACGGCAAGCACACGTTCCGCAGGGTCGTGTCCAACGGACATCACGAAACAGAGGTCCAGCACCAGGCCAGCCATCGAGTTCCCGAACAGGTATGCACGCGCGCCGAGGAGGTCCGTCTGACCGACGATCAGCGGTGAGGAGTCGACCCCCAGGTCGCTCCGGTCACAACTCCGAGCCGAACCAGAAGAACCGGCCTCGGCGCACCCTACGAAGGCCACCCCACCGAGGTGGTGGACCCTTCGATGGACCTTAGAACGTGTCTTGAAACGCTTGTTCGCCATCCACCCTTGGGTCGCGCGCATGTTCGATTCTGTCGGGTATGGAGCAGCGGCAACGCCGGTACCCGTCTGATCTGTCCGACTACGAGTGGGCGCTGATCGAACCGCTGGTGCCGCCACCGAAGTCGGGTGGCCCCA
>ML178741.1:2578-48371 GCA_004366205.1 Actinomycetota bacterium
TCGCCTGGCTCATGAAGTGCCGCCGACTCGCCGCCGACTACGAACGCACCCCAGCCCACGCCCAAGCCATGATCCAGTGGGCAATGATCGGGCTCATGACACGGCGGCTCGCACGAGCCGCCGGCGCCAATGACGTCACCCCCTACAACTGGTGATAACCAGTTTCAGGACACGTTCTTAGATGTCACACCCCTGCTGTACCGTACGAACGTTGGCCGCTCCCGGACGGGAGGGCGCAGCAGGAGGAGAACATGGACGATCTGCCCATCGTGGCTGCTGGCCGCGAGGTGCCGGACGCTCTCGATCGCATCCGCCGCTACTGCGGCCTGGCGTGGTCCGGCGGTCCGCCCGAGACCTGGGCGTGGCACTACTTCGACGCCGTGCCCACCGCCTTCGACGACATCGTCATGCCAGGCGACGTCCTATGCGCAGCAGCGCTGCACCCAGGACTGTCGCGCGACGACCTGACGTACTTCCGGGAGAAGCAAGACGCCGTCGCCGACTGGCTGCGCCCTGTTCCAACCGGTCGCCGGCTGTGGGAGCTTGCCGAGTCGGACGTCGAACACATCGCCGCGCTTCCCGTCGACCTGACAGGCCCGTCGATCTCGCTGCTGTCGAAGGTCCTCCATCGAAAGCGGCCTCATGTGATCCCACTCGTCGACCGGCACATCATCGACTGGTACCGGCCGGTGACTGGCAAGCGAGCGGCCACCGAGGCGTGGGGCCCACTCGTACAGGAGATGCGACGCGAGGAGCTCGACGACGAGCGGCGCCTGATGACGGCAATCGCCTTGAGCGGAATAGAGCAGGACCTGTGGCCCGACATCGACCCGGACGAGCGACCACGCCTGTCCTGGATCCGCGCTATCGACATCGCCATCTGGATGGGATCGCGGTGACGACGCCGGCCCGCCCGATCCCCGCGACCATCAACGTGGACCGGCTCACAACGAGCCAACAGCTGTCGGAGTTCGCGCAGTTCGAGCACCAGCTCGACGGCACCCAGCCCTTCGTACGCGTCGTCCGCGTCGATGCCTCCTGTGCCGTCCTCGACCTGCTTCCGCCGGACGCGTCTGTCGAGCGCTGCGTCACCACCGACAACTGCGTGACGGTGCTCGCTCGCATCCCAGGCGCCAGCCTGCACATCGAGGCATGGCCGCGCGCCACGACCATCCGAGTAGCGGCGGCGACGCACAAGCTCGCCGATGAGATCGCCGAGAGACTCCGAAGCGAAGTCCCCGAGCCTGCCGCAGGCACCGTGTCGGTCCGCATCTGGCACCACAACTGCGATCGTTCAGCAACCTCTGCCGACCGCAGCATCCAGGCCCAACGGTGGGGTGACATCGCCGCCAACTATCCCGGACGAGCGCGGCAGTCGCTCGACGCGCTGACCGCCCTGGAGTCGCCCGCTGGCACCGGCAAGCTCATCCTCTGGCATGGTCCGCCGGGGACGGGAAAGACCACCGCCCTGCGGGCCTTGATGCGCTCGTGGTCGGCGTGGTGCCAACCGCAGTACATCGCTGACCCGGAGAAGTTCTTCGCCGAGCCCGCCTACATGACCCAGGTCCTCACCACGGTGCCGGTGGCGAAGGTCGGACCATCGTTGGGTCGTGCGGCTGAGCCCGAGTCGGTCTGGCGCCTCGTAGTCGCGGAGGACTCGGACGAGTACCTGCGAGCCAGCGCGCGTCGTGACGCCGGCGCCGCGCTCGGCCGTCTCCTCAACCTGGCCGACGGCATTCTCGGGCAAGGCATGAACGTCCTCCTGCTGCTCACGACGAACGAGGAAACCTCGCGCCTCCATCCGGCTCTCGTTCGTCCGGGGCGTTGCCTTGCCGCCGTCGAGTTCCCGGCCTTCGATGCCGCTGAAGCCAGCGAGTGGCTTGGAAGACCGGTCGACCAGTCGATGACCCTCGCCGAACTCCTCGAGCGTCGCGGAGACCTCACACGGGTCGGCGTCGCTCCTCAACGACGTGAGTCAGTTGGGCAGTACCTGTGAAGATGCCACGCGTGGTCAGAGTCGGAGGCCGCGAGGTGGAGGCGGAAGTCGCCCGCGAATGGGTGCGCTCCTACCTCAACGGTGCGCGCGGCCAGTTCGGGTATCCGTCGTACGACGGCTACCGAACGAATGCAGACCCGCACCTGTTGTGCGATGGCGATCTCCTCGCACCTGTTCTGCTCAACGTCCAGGTCAAGATCAGCTCCTTCGCCGACCTCTGCGCGTGTCGAGGCCAACTTGAGAGCGCGCTCGGCGCAGTGCCCGTCGGCGTCGACTTGGTCGACGCCGACGAGGAGGTAGTCGCCACGGTCGGCGGCTTGTTCGCCGTTCTCGACGCAGATCGCCGTCCCCGCAACGTCCTCGGCACCACTCTCGCCAAGATCCTCCATCGCAAGAGGCCCGGCCTCGTACCCCTCTACGACGAGCAGGTGCGACGCACCTACCAAGTGGGTGAGCGGGCTCCACTTCCTGTCGTCCCAGGTCGCACGTGGGCTGAGTTCATGATCCAGCTGGCCGGATGCATCAGAGACGATCTCAACCGCGAGCTGGACTTCTGGGACGAGCTCACGATGCTGCGACCGGTCGACGGCCCAGCCGTTTCTCGCCTGCGCGTGCTCGACATCGTCGCCTGGCGACTCGGTGTCGAGTCGTGACCCGAACAGACGCGACGCGTCGCCGCGCCCTCCGCGTGCTGACGATGGTGGGCGAACTTCACAAGAGCGGCTACCAGAGAGCGCGCATCTCGCCCGGCATGTCGCCGTCCGGCATGCAGTGGCGGTGCCTTGAGACTGCCGGCGGACAACATCCGTCGTGAGCACGGCGCCCTTCGGGAAGACGATCGAGCGCCTACGCGACCTCGCCAAGCGCTACGCCGTCGAAGTCATCGACTGCTCAAGACCAGGCGCCGAGCCGTGACGGACTCCTGAGGATTCGTCATCGACGACGAACACGGGGCATCCGTCCTCCGACGTGGGCAGGAGGGCGCTGCCACGCCGGCTTGCGCACACCGGGTTGGGCCCCGGGTTGGGGCACTGTGAGGTTCCGGTACCCGTGCGACGAACTGGCTCCGGTAGCTGGGCGACACCGGGGATGAGGTTCTTAAGCCGCATTGATCCTCCTGGGTCTACCACCGGGGTTGGCGAAGGCTCCGTGCTCCTTGGCCCGGTCATGGCGGATGGGATGGGTGCGCACCAGCCGGCCGTCGAAGGTGATCTGCACGGTGTCGGCCACGATCGAGATCTCGACCTGTTGGCGCCGGTGCGCGTTGCCGACCCGATAGCTCCAGCCGGCGAAGCTGACACAGCCGCTCTTGTCGACCTTGCGGGTGACCGGCTGGCCAACCGTCGCCGGTCGGCGCGTCCTCGCCGCCCGTCGGATGGTGGCCTCCTTCTCCGGTGCGTGACGGCGGGCGTGGGTGGCGACGAGCACGCCGTCGTGGACCACCTCGACGAGGCCACCGCGGCAGACGAGCTCGACGGTCTCGCCCGCCAGCCAACGACCCACGTGATAGTGGTGCGCGGCCAGGCTGACCCGGCCGTTGGAGCTGACACGGCGGCTGTGGCGCACCGCGGCCGGCACCGCCGGCTCCGCCTCGACGCGCTCCTCCGTCACCTCGACGGGCTCGAAGGTGTCTCGCTTGGCCAGACGGAAGCGATCGATGGGCGGCCGGTCGCCGACGGACTGGTGCGGGCGCTCGTGGTTGTACTCCTGCACCCAGCCGTCGATAGCGGCCTGGGCCTCCTCGATGGTCTCGAAGATCTTGCCGGCGAGGAAGTCCTTCTTCAGGGTCTTGTGGAAGCGCTCCACCTTGCCCGTCGTCGTCGGGCTGTGCGGCGCGGTGAGCAGGTGGCGGATGCCGTTGTCCTGGCACACCCGGTCGAAGAGCACGAGGCCCGGGCCCCGGCCGAAGCGACCGGTGAAGACCTTGCCGTTGTCGGTGAGGATGGCCTCGGGGATGCCGTGGGCGGACATGGCTTCGGCCAACGCGTCACAGACCGGCTTGGCCGTGGCCCGCGCCACCACCTTGGCCGACACGCAGAAGCGGCTGTGGTCGTCGATGCCCGTCACCACCGACAGCTCGGTGCCGTCGACGAGGTGCACCCCGAAGGTCACGTCCATCTGCCACAGCTCCATGGCCCGGGAGCGCTCCCAGCGCTTGTAGTCGGCACGACGGCGGCGCCGGCGCTTGGGGTCGATGAAGCCGTGGCGCAGCAGCGCCCGATGCACCGAAGAGCGACCGGGCAGGGGCTCGATGCCCTGGCGGCGCAGGTGGGTGACGATGGTGCGCGGCCCCCAGGTGGGGTGCGCCCGGCGCATCTCGACGATGCGGGCCTCGACCTCGGGGCTCATCTGATGCGGGCAGGTGGCCGGGCGCGAGCTCCCGTCAGCCAGCGCACCGAGGCCACCCGACGCGTACTTGCGCAGCCAGGTGTGCACGGTCTGGCGCGCCACTCCATAGCGCCGAGCCACGTCGGTGACGCTGGCCCCGTCGTTGAGCACCTCGAGCACCGCCCTATACCGCTGTTCCACGAGCCCCAGCTCCACGAGCACGGTCCCGACCTCCCTCGTCGCGGGCATCAACGCCCACAGCGAAGGGGTCTGGGTGTCGGCCGACGCGGATGCTCAGGTGTCGTGCAGGTACCGGGGCCACTGTCGCCCAGGTACCGGAGCCGCGTCCGGGAAGTGTCGTGGACCTACCGGAGCCAATGTGTCGTCCACCTACCGGGACTTCACACCCGGGTTGGGGCACCGCACGTTTGAGAAATGTTTGACAAACTCCCCGGACAGCAGAAGAGCCGGTGCTCTCGCACCGGCCCTGACCTGCGGTTTCGTTGGTGGCGGGGGCAGGATTTGAACCTGCGACCTTCGGGTTATGAGCCCGACGAGCTACCAGACTGCTCCACCCCGCGGCGTGCCGCCTACGCTACCAGCGCCGAGCGGTGATCCCAAACGCGGGGTCCACCACCATCGGCGTGGGCATCGGTACCGTCCAGGCCATGCGTTGGTTCCGGCGCCGCCGCACCCCCCACCACGGGAGCGCCCGAGGCGTCGAGATCACCGATACCGCTGGGGGGCAGTCGGCGGTCGCCCTCGAGCCGGCCGCGACGGACCGGGTCGAGCGGGCGCTCGTGGCCATCGCCGCCCACGCCGCCCAGCTCCACCACCGCCTCGACCGGCTCGAGCGGCGGGTCGAAGACGTCGAGGACGTCGCCACCGCCGCCCTCGACGTCGACCGGCTGGACCACCTCGAGCAGCGGCTGGCCGAGGTCGCCCTGCAGGCGCCCACGCACGACGACCTGCTCGACGTGCGGCTGCACTCGGCTCGCCTGTCTGCCGAGCTCGTCCGGGTCGCCACCGAGCTGCGGGCCGAGATCGACCGCCGGGCCCAGCCCCCGCCCGCCAACGGGCGACACGGCGGCGCCATCGCCGGACCGCCCGCCGAGCGAGCAGCCGGCACCGGCGCCACGGCCCGGAACAACAGGGTGATCGACACCCGCTTCGGGCGGGCCCAGGCCCTGGCGGAGACGATCATCGACCTGTCCGACGCCATGGATACCCTCCCCGCCGACGTGCTCGACCGGGACCGCCGGCGACCCTGGGCCGACACCGCCTGAGCGTCACGGCCGAAGGCTCCACGCATGGCCGCCGCCTGCGACCAGCTCGGCGTCGAGCTCCTGGTGGCGTTCGGCAGCGCCGTCGATCCGGAACGGGTGAGCCAGGCGCGCGACCTCGGACGCGCCGGCGGCCGCCCCCGCGAGGGAGCGGCCGCCCGGCTCAGGCCTGTTCCTGGTCGGGTGGTGGGTCGGTGCCCTGGGGCGGCGGCGGCTCCTCGGGTTCGCCCGCCCCGCCGCCCGCAGGCTCGCCGTCGGACGCGGCCCGGGCGCGGCGCAGGTGCTCGCGCGCCTCGGCGTTCTTGCGCTGGTACTCGGCGAGGTCCCCGTTGCGCAAGGCGGCGTCGGCCTCGGCGAAGGCCTGCTCGGCAGCCTCGAGGTGCTCGACGACGGTGAGGATGTCGGCGTCCACCGGCGGCGTCGCCGGCGCCGGCGTGTCGGGGCGCTCACCCTCGATGATCTCGTCGGGCTCGAGCCCCTCCTCGAGCGTGTCGGGCGCCTCGCCGAACAGCTCGACGAGGGCGTCCTGGAGCGTGTCGCGCATGACGACCCGGTCGCCGTAGGCGACGATCACCTGCTTGAGCTCGGGCACCCGCGTGCCCTCGGCCTCGACGTAGAGGGGCCGCACGTAGAGCAGGGACTCCTCCACCGGGATGATCACCAGGTTGCCCTGGAGCACCCGCGAGCCCGCCCGCGAGAGCAGCGTGATGATCGAGCTGATCTCAGGCTCCTGCTGGATGCGGGCGTTGACGATGGCGGGGCCGTCGACGGGCACGCCCCGCGGCATGACGAACACCTCGAGCTCGCCGTAGGACTCGGGGTCGCTCTTGGCGACCATGAACGACGCCAGCTCGCGCCGGCTGTCGTCGACCGAGAACGGCACGTACGGCTGCAGCATCAGGAACTGCTCGGTGTCCTCGCCCGGCAAGCGCATGAGCAGGTAGTAGGGGTCCATGCGCCGCTCCCGGCGAGGGCCTGTGGGCTGACCGGTCACGGGGTCGACGGGCTGGGCTGCGGCGGTGCCGCCGGCTTCGGTGCCGGGGTCCTGGGCGATGTTCCAGGCGTCGGTCTGGCTGTAGAACGGCCCGGGATCGGAGATGTGGTAGCGGGCCCACATGTCGGTGACGGCCCGGAACAGGTCCTCGGGGTACCGGAAGTGGGCCCGCAGGGTGTCGGGGACGTCGTCGGTGAACAGCTCTGGAAAGGCGTTCTGCCAGGCCCGCACGATCGGGTCGTCCTCGACGATGTAGAGCGTCACGTCGCCGTCGTAGGCGTCGATCACGGCCTTGACCGAGTTGCGCACGTAGTTGAAGGCGTGGCGCAGCCCGCTGCCCGCCTTCTGGCGGTCGGTGTTGGCGCGCTGGGCGTAGGGGAACCGGTCGGTCGTGGTGTACGCGTCGACGATCCAGACGATCCGGCCGTCGTAGATGACGGGGTAGGGATCGGCGTCGTAGTGCAGGAACGGGGCCACGGCGTCGAGCCGGTCGCGGATGTCGCGCTTGTAGAGGATGCGGGAGTCGCCGGTGACGAAGTTCGAGATCAGCGGGTTGATGTCCCCGAACCGCAGGGCGAACGCCGAGCGGCGCAGGATCGACCCCATGCCCACGCCCGAGTTGCCGGTGTAGTCGTAGGTGACGAGCTGCCCCCCTTCGGTCGGGTAGTCGATCTCGTCGCGACCGGAGTTCACGATGGCGTACCCGGGCAGGCTCTCGCCGTGGTAGATGCGGGGCTGCTCGATCTCGATCTGACCCCGCGGGGGCACGTCGCGCACGATGAAGTCGGGCTGGCCGTCCCGGGTGACGGCGTTCGCCGGCGAGAGCACCGCACCGAAGCCGTGGGTGTATGCCAGGTGGCGGTTCTCCCACGTGTCGGCGGGCAAGCCGTCGGGGTTGATCTCCCGAGCGGACAGCACGATCTGGGTGAGTCGCCCGTCGACCATGTAGCGGTCGACGTCGACGTCGGTGAACCGGTAGAAGCCCCGGACCTCCTGGAGCCGCTGGTAGGTGCGCTCCAGGATCTCGGGGTCCCACAGCCGGATGTTGCGGATCGTCTCCTCGTTGCGGACGAGGTCGGCGGCGGTGAGGTTCTCGCTGTACTGGAAGTCGCGCACCGTCACGTTGTCGAGGCCCATGGCGACGCGGGTGGCCTCGATGTTGCGGGCGATGAACTCGGCCTCCCGGGTCGACTCCTCGGGCTCGACCTGGAACCGCTGGATGAACGCGGGGTAGATGCCGCCGGCGACGAGCGCCACGAACGCCCACAGGCCGACGGCGATCACCGGCAGGGTCCAGCCCCGCTGGCGGATGTTCACGATCAGCAGCACCGCCGCGAACAGCGAGATGAGGATCAGCAGCGTGATGGCGGGCAACTGGGCGTGGACGTCGGTGTAGGTGGCGCCGTCGACCGTGCCGCGCGTCGAGAGCGTCAGCTCGAAGCGGTCGAGGTAGTAGGCCCCGGCCTTCAGGACTGCGAGCAGGGCGAACAGCACCGACAGGTGCGCCTTCACCTGGGGGGTGACCCGCTGGGCGGGCGTCTGCAGGCGGATGCCGCCGTTGAGGTAGTGCGCCACAGCGGTGACGATGGCGATGATCACCACCGAGGCGAACAGCCAGTCGATGGCGAAGCGCAGGAAGGGCAACTGGAAGACGTAGAAGCCGACGTCACGGCCGAACTGCGGATCGGCGATCCCGAACTCACCACCGTTGCGGAACAGCAGCCAGCTCTCCCACTGGCCGGCCACGCCGACGCCCGCGATGAGGGCGAACAGCGCCGAGACGCCGAGGCGGACGAGGCCGGTCCGCTCGCCGACGGCGTCGTAGTAGCGCTCGATCATCTCCTCCTCGGGGCCCGCCGGACGGAACGCCGGCGCGATCCGGTCGGCGATGACCAGGTTCACGAACAACAACGCGAAGAACGCGAGCGAGAAGGCGGCGGCAAGCCCCACCCGGGTGCCGAGGATCCCGAACCAGACCGACGTGAGCCCGAGCGAGTCGAACCACAGGTAGTCCGTGTAGAACCCAGCGATGCCCCGGAGCGAGGTGAGCAGGACCACGACGGCGACGACGAGGATGATCAGCCCTGCCCGACCCCGTGTGGACGACGCGCGCCGACGGGGGAGGTCGGAGGTGGGTCGCATGATCTTCGAGCCTAGAACGTGGCGCGCTCCAGGAGGCATCGGCACCCGTCGTGGGCGGGCGGGTGCAGGTGCCCGGTCGGGAAGGGCTCGCCCCGGCGGACCACGCCCGCCAGCGAGTTGTCGTCGCAGTCGGGTCCGCAGCGGCCCGCCGGGTCGACGGACCAGCGGACCTCGGCGTCGGGTGTGAGCGCCTGGTAGGCGCCGGTGCTGTAGGCCGCCACGACGAGCTGGCCGGCGAGCGGTTCGGCGCGCTGGGACTTCCACTCGCGGTAGGCGGCGGACACCCGGCCCGTCACCTCGTCGTCGTCGCCCGCCTCGTGCAGCGCCGCCTCGACGCGCTCGCGGAGCGAGCCGGTGATCCGTTGGGCGAGCGCCTCGACCACGCCGGAGGCGTCGGCCGGCCCGCCGCCGGCCGAGGCGGCGCCGGCCGCGGCGGCGTCGGCCAGGAGGGGTTGGGCGACGTAGCGGTACCGCGCGAGGTGGTCGACCTCGGCGGGGAGCACGTCGTCGACCGTGGGGCGGCCCCGGTGGCGACGGAGCGCGTCGAGCACCTCGTTCTGCTCGTCGGTGAGCGCCCGCTTCAGGGCCCGCGTGAGCGCGGTGGCGGCGGGCCCGACGGCCTCGTCGCGCCGCTCGAACGGCGTGGGCTCACCGCTCTCGACGCCATCGACCTCGGTTCGGGCGGCGTCGCCGGCTCCCGCAGCGCCGTCCCCGGCCCGGTCGCCCTCGGCAGCGTCGCCCGCGGCACCGTCGGTCGCGGTGGGCGTGGTGTCGGCGGGTCCGGCCTCGGCGGTGGCGTTCGCCCGGTCGGCGCGGATCTTGGCGAACAGCGCCTCGACGGTGCGGGGTGGCGCCTCGTCGGGTTCGGCGGGCGCGGCGGTCGCCTCCTCCGTCGCACCCGCACCGGCGGCTCCCTCCCCGGGGGTAGGTCCTGCTGCGGGCGGCTCGCCGGCGCGCTGCTCGCCGCCGGGGGCATCGGGCGGGTGCTCCCCGGTCGAGGGTGCCGCACCGGGATCGGCGCTCCCCTCGCTGGTGGGTGCTGCGGCGCGGCCGGAGTCCGCGGGCGCTGATGGCCCAGCCGGCGCGGTCGGGCGCTCAGCCTCGTCCGACGGGCCGGGCATGCCGGTCTCGTTCGATGCCGGAGAGGCGTCGCTCGCCGCGGGGGCCTCCGGGCGGATGATGCGGACACCCTCGACCTCGTCGCTGGGATCGAGGCGGGACAGCTTGACCGGCGCCACCTCGGTTCGCGCACCCCGCCGCAGCCGGCGGCGCTTGGCCTTCCGGTCATCGGCTTCCACCCCACCGTTGGTGACGGCGGCGCCGGTGGCAGCTGCGGCGGGTGGCGGCGGCGCCGCAGCCGGTTCGGAGGGCGGCTCGGCGTCGGCGTCCGCCGGGGCGTCGGCCGCGGGCTCGGCAGCTTCGGCGGCCGGGGCGCCGGCAGCAGGCTCGACGCCGGGCTCGGCAGCGACGTCCGCCGGGGCGCCGGCAGCTTCGGCGCCCGGGGCGCCGGCAGCGGCGACCTCGGCCACCGGCGCGGCGACCGGCGGCTCGCCGCCGCTGGGGCCCTCCTGCTCGAGGCCGAGCGCGGCGTCGTCGGGACCGACGATCGGCAGCTCCGCGTCGCGGGCGGCGGCCACCTCGGCCTCGAGCTCGGCCACGGTGGCCTCAGGCTCGGCCGACACCCGCAGAGCGGCGGCCTCAGCGGCGGCCTTGGCCTCGGATTCGGCGATGGTCAGCTCGCGGGTCGCCTCGTCGACGGTCTGCTGCACGACCCGGTAGGACTCGAGCAGCCGCTCCCGCGCCGCCCGCAGCTGCTCGAGCTGCTGGTGGGCGTGCCGGCGCCGGCGGGCCAGATCGCGCAGCACACGCTCGCGGACCGCCTGGGCCTCGGCGAGCATCTCCCGGCCCCGCTCACGCGCCTCGTCGACCGTCGCCTCGGCCTCACGCTCAGCGCTGGCCCGGATCTCCGCAGCAACTCGCTCGGCCTCGGCCGTGCGCTCGGCGAGCACGCGCTCGGCCGCAGCCCGCAGCTCGGCGGCCTCGGCCTCGGCCCGCTCGCGGATCTCGCCGGCGGTGTCGCGGGCGGCTTGCAGCAGCCGGGCCGCCTCGTGCCCGAGCGCGGCGGTGAGCTGCTCCTCGTCGACCACGGAGCGGTCACCGGCGTGCTGCTCGAGGTCCTCGATGCGCCGGCGGAGCTCGGCCTCGACGGCCCGGGCGGCGCGCAGCTCGCCCGCCACCTGGGCCAGAAAGGCGCGCACCTCCTGCTGGTCGAACCCCCGGAACCCGATCGAGAACGTGCGTCGGACGATCTCGTCGGGTTCGACCGGCAGGCCGAGCGCGTGGGGAGCGGGCGCATCCGCCATCACCCGAGACTACGGCGCGGGACCCGGCCGGCGGGGGACGCCCCCGGTTCAGTCCCGCGGGGTAGCAGGACGCTGCTTCATCTCGGTCACGAGCTGGAGCTGGCGCAGCACGCGGTCACGCCGCGCCTGCTCGGCGGCCTGGTCGCGGGGGGCCACCGCCCGCTCGGCCATGTCGGTCAGCGCCGCCGGGTTGAAGGGCTTGACGACGTACTCGAGCACACCCTCGGCCCAGCCCTTCATCTGGTCCTCCTCACTTCCCTTGGCCGTGAGGATCACGACCGGGATGCTCGCCGTGGTGTCGTCCTCCTTCAGGTGCCGCAGCGTCTCCCACCCGTCCATGCGCGGCATCATGAGGTCCAGGAAGATGACGTCGGGCCGCCAGCGCCGCGCCACGTCGAGGGCCGCGACGCCGTCCGCCGCCTCACGCACCTCGTAGTCCTGGAGCTCGAGGTTGACGCGACAGAGCTCCCGGATGGCGTCCTCGTCGTCGACGACGAGCACCTTGCCCCGTGTCATGGCTCCGACGCTAGCGCCCGCCGGGCGGCCCGGTCAGGGCGCCGCCCACCGCAGCGCCCGCTCCGCCGAGGAGGCCTCCGACGGTGCCCACCACGTCGTCGATCAGCCCACCGGGATCGAGGAGCCCGCGGTCGTCGTCGGCGCCGCCCCCGAGGAGGCCGCCCAGCAGCTCGGTGACCTCGTCCACGGCCTCCAGCACGGGATCGAGCACGGGGTCGACCGGGGTCGGCTCGTCGTCGGGCGGGGCCGGCGGGGCCGGAGACGGCGGCGGCGGCCCGGCACCACCGCCCGGCGGGGCCGGCGGGGGCAACGGAGCGGGCTCGGTCGTCGGTGGGGCGGGCGGCGGGCCGGTCCGCCGGCTGGCGGGCGTGCCGGGCGCGGCGAACAGCAGCGGCGCCTCGGCGATGGCGCCGTCGAGGCGGGCGAGCAGGCGCTCGCGGTCGACTCCCTGGTCGAGGGCCACGAGGCCCCATGCCGCTCCTTCGTCCCGGAACGAGAACACCGCCGACCACGCGCGGGCGGCATCCCCGGTCTCGGCGGCGATGGCCGCACCGACGATCGTCTCGCCCGGCGGCCGCTCGGCGTCGAGCAGCCCGCTGAACGTCGCCGCCGTCCCGGCGGTGAGGCGGGCCACGTGGTCGCCGAGGGCGGCCCGGCCCTCGGCCGCCAGCTGGGCCGTGAAGCCCCGCGAGCGGGCGTCGAGCTCGTCGGTCAGCCGCATGGCCGCACCGAGGAACCGCCGGTCCCAGGGGTCGCGCTCGTCGTACACGAGTGGCTCCGCCCGGGCCGGCACCAGCCCGAGGTCGGGCACCACCGCCTGGCGCAGGGCCGGCACCTCGAGCCGCCGGTCGACGGACTCGACCCCGCCGTCCCCCTCGTAGAGGGCGGCGGTGACCGCGGCGAACCGCGAGACGCGCCCGGCACCCCCGACCCTCACGATCGTGCCCGCGGCCTCGACCGTCACGGCACCGTCGCCCGCCTCGACCAGCAGGTCGCCGGCCAGCAGGACCACCGGGCGCTGGATGAGGGCGCGCGAGTCGACGGCGCCGCCGAAGCCTTCGCGCAGCTCGAGGCGGGCGCCGTCGCCCATGGTGGCCACGGCGACGCCCTCCACGACCTCGACGGTGGTGCCCTCGGCCACCCGGTAGCGGCCGCTGGCCACGGTGCGCGACCCGCCGTTCTCGGTGAGCACGGCCCGCCCCGTGACCTCGAGCGCGACCGAACCGCCGGGCGGCGAGCCCCGACCGGCGACCACCACGAGGGCGACGACGAGCAGGACGCCGACGGCGGCGGCGCCGAGCAGCGCGACGCGCCTCGTCGCGGTCATGCCGGCGCCCCCCGCGTGCTCCGGGACCGGCGGCGCCGGCCGCCCCGAGCCGGCTCGGGCGCATCGGGCCCCGGCGCTTCGACGGGCAGGGCCAGGACGAACACCGCCCCCTTCCCCACCTCGGACTCGCACCGCAGCTCGCCGCCGTGGGCCCGGGCGATGCGGGCGACGAGCGCCAGCCCGATGCCGAGGCCTCCGAACTGGCGCGTAGCGGAGCTGTCGGCCTGGGCGAAGTCGTCGAAGATCGCCTCCATCCGCTCGGGGGGGATGCCCACGCCGCGGTCGGCGACTGCGATCTCGACGACAGGGCCGGTCCCGTTGGTCCCGAAGGTGGCGTGCAGCGTGACGCGGCCGCCTGCCGGTGAGTACTTGACGGCGTTGTCGACGAGCTCGTCGAGGGCCTGCTCGATGTAGCGCCGGTCGAGGACCGTGACCGGGACGTCGCGGGCCACGCGCCGGACGATCTGGTGGCGACCAGGGTCGACCCGGCCCTCCCAGCGGCGCACGACGGCGTCGAGCACCTCGCGCACCCGGACGGGCTCGGGCCGCAGCGAGAGCTTCCCGGCGGCGATCGTGGCGAAGTTGACCAGCTGGTCGATGACCCGCTCCAGCTGCCCGGCGCTGCCGAGGATCTCGCCCGCGAACTCCTTTGCCATCTCGGGGGCGATGTCGCGGCCGTGCAGCATGCCGGCGTAGCCCTTGATGGGCGTCAGCGGCGTCCGCAGCTCGTGGCTGATGTTCGAGAGGAAGTCGGTCTTCATGCGCTCGACCTCACGCTCGCGGCGCACGTCGCGCAGCACGATCACCGCGCCGGTGACGTCGCCGTCGGGATCGCGCACCGCACCCCGGGTCAGCGCGACCGGCACCTCACCCCCGCCGGGCTGCACCACCGTGCCGGTGCCGCTCCACGGCTCGAGACGGCGGCGGGCGACGAGCTCGGCGAGGTCCTTGCCCTCGGCGTCGACGAGCCGCACGGCGCGCGCGAGTGGCCGGCCCCGGACGTCGGCCGCCGGGACGCCGAAGAGCTCCTCGGCGGCGGCGTTGAAGTCGGTGACCCTGCCGTCGGCGTCGACGGCGACCAGAGCCTCCCCCATGCCGGCCACGATCGCCTCGAGGCGGGCTCGCAGCCGAGCCTCGTCCTCGGCCGCCAGGCGCAGCTCGTCGGTCATCGAGCGGATGGAGCCGGCCATCGAGTCGAAGGCGTCGCCCAGCACGCCCAGCTCGTCCTCCCGGGACACCTCGACGGTCAGGTCCAACCGGCCCTCCCGGATGTCGCCGGCGGCCAGCGTGAGGCGCCGCAGACCCGAGCCGATGCGCTCACCGACCAGGGCGGCGAGGAGCAGGGCGACGAGGGCGGCGACCAGGGCGACGACGAACAGCGTGCCGAACAGCGAGGACTGGGTCTCCTCGACGAGGCGGGTCGGCGCCGACGCCACGACGGCCATCACCGGCGTGCCGTCGGCCGCCTCGACGGGGTGGGCGGCGACGAAGTGGTCGGCGACGATCCGGGTGACGGGCCGGGACTCGGCGAGGGCCTGGGCGCCCGCCTCGGCCACGACGTCCTCCGGGGGCTGGGGCCCGCCCGCAGCGAGCACGCCGGTGACGTCGGTGAGGGCGAGGGCCATCTCGGGCTGGTTGTCCCACCGCACGGTGAGGTACGTGCGGTCCAGCACCTCGGCGACGACGGCGACGCCGGTGAAGCGCCGCGGCCCCTGGGCGAACTCGCGCGGCTGGACCGGGTGGACGCCGATGGCCATGGCCCGCCCGCCGACGACGACGACGGACTGGACGCGCGCCCGGCGGGCGATGGCCTCCTGCACGGGACGGCTGTTGGCGAGCTCGAGGCGCAAGGCCGGGTCGTCGATGCCGACGACCGCGGCGGGGACGCCGGTGGCCGTGACGTAGGCGAGCACACCCGACTGGGTGCCGAGCGTCTCGGCGAGCACGGTGAGCGCGGTCTGGACCTCGGCCGCGACCCCGGCGGCGTCGGCGGCGGCGGGGTCGTCGTCCATGAGCAGCAGGGCCTCGCGGCTCGGGTCGCCGCCCGCGAGGGAGCCGGCCACGACCGTGGCGCCGGTCTGCAGCGCCCGGCGGGCGGCGGCGGTGGCCTCGGCCGCCTCGGAGCGGGCCCGGGCGTCCGCCCGGCGGCGCCCCTCCTCCTCGACGTTGCTGACCACGGCGGCCGACAGCGCGATGGAGACGGCGAGGACCACCAGGAGGACGGTTCCCGCGGCGCTGGCCGCGACGCGGGCGGGGATCGACCGGCGGCTGGCGACGAACAGCCCGGCGCCGATCAGCAGCGCCCCGCTGATCCGGGCGGCGTCCGAGGCGGGTCCGGCGGCGACGGCGGTGGCGACCTCGGCGGTGACGAGGAGGGCGCCGCCGCCCCACAGGAGCCGGCGCGACACCTCGTCGGGGCCCCACCGGACCGAGCCGAACGCAAGGGCGAGGAGCCCGACGGCCCGACCACCCAGCAGCAGTGGATGGGTGGCGTCGTCGACGATGAGCGCCCCGTGGACGAACGACGCGGCGCCGACGGCCACGAACCCGACGCCCAGCAGCGACTGCGAGCCCCGGTCGGCCGCGAGCAGCTCGGGCCGCAAGAGGATCATCGCCAGGCCGGCGACGGCGACGACGAAGAGGACGAACTCGGCGGAGAACTCGAGCAGCGCCGTGGAGGCGGTCATGCGCTCCCTCCGTCAAGGCGCGCCGGGCCGGCCGACGCCGGCCACGAGCGCTGGCGCCCGCCCGGCCCTCCACACCGGGGCACACCCCACGTCATCTGGTGGTACATCGGCAGTGTCGACCCCGTCCTTGAGCGCCTTTGTGTCAAAGGTTCCGGTACGCCCCTTTAGGCGGCGACGTCGAGCTCGGACCCGAGCGGCTGCCCCCCGAGCTCCTCGAGGGCGGCCAGCGCCTCCTCCAGGCTGTCGACCCGGACGACGGTGAGCTCGTCGCCGGCGACCCGGCGGGCGATCTCGTAGTCGCCGCTGGGCACGAGGAACACGTCGATGCCCGCTCGCCGCACAGCGACGGTCTTCTGGGCGACCCCCCCGACGGCGTCGACCGACCCGTCCCGCCCGATCGTGCCCGTCGCCGCGACGCGCCGTCCGCCCGTGAGCTCACCGGGTGAGAGCACGTCGATGACCGCCAAGGTGAAGGCCAGGCCGGCGGATGGCCCGCCGATGCGCTGCGAGTCGATCCGGACGCCGAAGGGGAAGCGGAACCGGAGCCCCCGCGTGTCGAGCTGCACGCCGAGCAGGGCCCGGTCCGGGTCCTCGGGCCGGGGGGCCAGGGCGAGCTCGACCTCCCGGGTGGGCCCCTCGGGGTCGTCGGACGATCCGACCGTGAGGCGCACGACCTCCCCCGCTCGCCGGCCGCTGACGGCCTGCACCACGTCGTCGGCCAGCCGGACCTCCCGGCCGTCGACGGCGACGATGATGTCGCCCCGCTCGAGCACGCCGTCCGCCGGCATGCCCTCGAGCACGCCGACGACCACCGCTCCCTCGCCCTCGAGCTCGACGTCGTAGCCCAGGGTCGAGAACGCGACGAACAGCGCCACCTGCTTGGAGTCGTCCATCAGGTTGAGGTTCACCTGTCGCAGCTCGTCGGGGCTGACGTCCGGGGGGAGCACCTGCTCCTCGGCCAGGACCTCCACGGCGCTGTCGAGCCAGCCCCGGACCACCTCGAGCACGGTCGCCCGCCGCAACGAGACCGTGACCAGGTACAGCTCGCCCTCGGGTTCGTGGCGCACGGCGCCGTCGACCTCGACGAGCTCGGTGACCTCGAACGCGCTCCCGGGGCTGATCGTGTAGTACGGGACCTGGAGGAACGCCGAACCGACGACGGCGGCGATCAGCAGCCCGGCAGGGATCAGCCACAGCCACCACCGGCGGCGGCGTGGGGCGGGGCCGGTCTCGGGCGGGGGTCCGTCCGGCAGTACGATCTCGTCGATCGTGCTCACCTTGGTGATCTGCCTCGTCGTGTTGGGGGGCTCGATCGCCGCCGTACTGCTGATGTCCGTCGGCGGCGACGAACAGCCTGCCACGGATGTCACCCGACCCCACCGCGAGCGGCCCGTGGCCGCGGCCGCCGCGGCGCGCGCCGGCCGCCTCGTCCGCCGCGCCCGGGCGAGCCTCGAGCGGTCGCGGACGGCGGCAACCACCCACAGCCCCCGACCGGTGGTCGCCGGCGCCCGCGAGGCGGGGGGCCGCTCGTCCTCCACCGCTGTCGCCGCCGTCGCATCGACCGCCGGCGCCACCGGCGCGGCGACCGCCGTCGCCCCCGCGCCGCAGGCCGAGCGGACGCCTCCGTCGCCTCCCCCCGGCTCCGTCCCGTCGCCGCCCCACCCGGAGACGGCCCGGCCGGCCCCTCCCGTCGCGACCGCGAGCCCGGCCCGCACCGCCAGCCGACCGGGCCCTGCGCCTCGGTCCGCCGGCTCCCAGGCGGGCGGTGCGCCCCGCAGCGTGCGGGTGATCACGGTCTCGCCCTGGCGGCGGGCGCGCGCCGCGCTCGGGCTGTTCGTGATGACGGTCGTCGTAGGGATGCTCGTGGCCGGCCTGATCGCCCTGGCCGCGCTCGCCATCGCTCTCGGCCTGCGCGAGGCCGTGGGCTGACGTCAGCCGCCGTGCGGAGTGTCCGGGCAGGCGGGGGGCGGCCAGTCGCCCAGTTCGGTGGCGTCGGTGTACACCGCGTGGAACCACAGGTCGGTGAGCTGGTGGACGGCGGCCTCGTAGGAGTCCTCGGTCACCGGCGGCTCCTGGAGCACGAAGTGCGTGAACGCGAACCACTCGACCATCGAGCCGAGCGCGTGGGCGGCCAGCACCGGGTCGAGCGGCCGGATGGCGCCCTCGCTGCGCAGCCGCTCGAGGTTGCGGGCGACCCGGGCGGTGAACCGGCGCCGGATGTCGAGCCACAGTCGCTCGACCGCCCGGTTCGTGAACGTGGCCTCGAGCAGGCAGCGCCAGAGCGGCCCGTGCTCGACGAACACCCCGAGGAAGCCCCGGATCGACACCTCGATGGCGCCCCGCGGGTGGCCGCGCGCCCAACGGGCGCCGGCCTCTTCGTAGAGGCGCTCGGTGACCACGGCCATCACCCGGCCGAACACGTCCTCCTTGTTCTTGAAGTAGAGGTAGAACGTGCCGTGGGCGGTGGCCGCCCGGCTCGTGATGGCGCCCACCGTCGTCCCCTGGTAGCCGCGCTCCTCGAACACGGCGCGGGCGGCGGCGAGCAGCTGCTCCTGGGTCGCCGCCGCCTGCAGCTGGCGCTTGCTGGGGGCCTGACCCGCCTCGCCGTCCCGGGAAGGAGTCGTCGGTGGGCTCACCGGACCGGACGGTAGCCGACCGGCGCCGGAGCGCGGCGCTGGCGGGCCACCGCGGCGACGCTGCCGCCGCCCGGGCCCTGCTGGGCGACCCGCACCCCGGGGTGCGCGCCGCGGCGCTGGGCGCGCTCGCTCGCACCGGGGCGCTGACCGACGACGAGCTGGGGGCAGGCCTGGCCGACCGGGACCCGGCCGTGCGCCGCCGGGCGCTGGAGCTGGCAGCCGGCCGCGCCACACCCCCCGTCCTGGCGTTGCTCGACGATCCCGACCCCGGCGTCGTCGAGACCGCGGCCTGGGCCGCCGGGGAGCGGAGCCCACCCGAACCCGGCGCGGTCGAACGGCTCGTGCGGCTGGCGACCGACCACGACGACCCGCTCTGCCGGGAAGCGGCCGTCGCCGCGCTCGGGGCCATCGGCGACGAGGCCGGCCTGCCGGCGGTGCTCGGCGCGCTCGCCGACCGGCCCGCGGTCCGCCGGCGCGCTGTGGTCGCCCTCGCCCCGTTCGACGGTCCCGAGGTGGAGGCGGCGCTCAGGCGGGCGCTCGAGGACCGCGACTGGCAGGTGCGCCAGGCCGCCGAGGACCTCCTCGCCGAAGGCGACCACGGTTGACGCTCTAGCGGCGGGCGCCCATGAACATCACCTTCAGCGAGTCGTAGGACTCGATGACGCGCCCGGCGCCGAGCACCACGCACTCGAGCGGGGCGTCGACCAGGTGCACGGGGATGTTCGTCTCGTTGGCGAGGCGGACGTCGAGGCCCCGCAGCATGCCGCCGCCTCCGACCAGGTGGATGCCTTGCACGATGAGGTCCTGGGCCAGCTCGGGCGGGGCGTCGCCCAGGCAGGCGATCACCGAGTCGCAGATGGCGCTCACCTGCTCCTCGATGGCGTGACGCACCTCGGACGGCGACAGGATCACGGTCTTGGGCAGGCCGGTCATGAGGTCGCGGCCGCGGACCTCGGCCTTCACCTCGTCGCCGACGTCCCAGGCCGAGCCGATGGCGACCTTGATCTCTTCGGCGGTGCGCTCGCCCACGGCGATGCCGTACTCGCGCCGGACGTAGGTCTGGATGGCGGCGTCGATGTCGAACGAACCGACCCGGATCGCCTGGAGCGCGACCACGCCCCCCAGGCTGATGACCGCCGTCTCGGTCGTGCCGCCGCCGATGTCGACCACCATGTTCCCGAGCGGCTCGTGGATCGGCAGCCCCGCACCGATGGCGGCCGCCATGGGCTGCTCGAGCAGCTGGGCGTCGGCCGCCCCGGCGCGGCGGGCGGCCTCGGTGACGGCGCGGCGCTCGACCTCGGTGATGGCGGAGGGAACGCAGATGACGACACGGGGGCGATTCAGGCGGCTCACGCCCGCCCGCTGGAGCAGCAGGCGGATCATGCGCTGGGTGACGTCGAAGTCGGTGATGGCGCCCTGCCGCAGCGGCCGGACGGCGACGATGTAGCCGGGGGTGCGACCGATCATCTGCCAGGCCTCGTGGCCCATGGCGAGCACGTCGCCGGTACGGCTGTTGAGCGCGATCACGGACGGTTCGTTCAGGACGATGCCCCGACCCCGGGCGTAGACGAGCGTGTTGGCCGTGCCGAGGTCGATGGCGAGGTCGCGCGCCACCCCTACCGTCCGGCCCCGCGGGCGCGGTCGCGACCGGGCTCCTCGCCCGGCGCCAGCGCCCGCATCTCGCGCCGGAAGTCCTCGATGCCCGACGTCAGCGACCGGGGGCGCCGGTACTTGAGCCACAGCACGAGCGAGCCGAGCACGCTGACGGCCAGGGCGATGAGCAGGAAGGCGAGGGGGCTCACGACCGCACCTCGGTCATGTCGCGCTCGTGGATCTCGGCCACCGGACAGGTGGCCTCGCTCCAGGCCTGCCCACCGTCCCAGACCTCGAGCTTCCAGATGGGCACGGTCGCCTTCAGCGTGTCGATGCACCACCGTGCCGCGGCGAAGGCGTCGGGCCGGTGCGGCGCCGACACGGCCACGACCACCGCGGGTTCACCCAGCTCGACCCGGCCGATGCGGTGGAGCAGGGCCACCCGACCGACCGCCGGCCAGCGCCGGCGCGCCTCGCCGGCGATCGCCCCGAGCCGCGGCTCGACCTGTTCCTCGTAGGCCTCGTAGACCAGGTGCGTGACCCCGGACCGCTCGCCCGCGTGGTCGCGCACCGTGCCGGAGAACAGCACCAGGGCGCCGCACGAGGGCAGCACGGCCCACGCGGCGACGGCCCCGACAGGGAGGGCCTCGGCGGTCAGTCCGATCCACACGTCGTGGTCGGGTGGGCGCATGGTGCAATGCTAGTGAGCGCTCCCCCGCCTCCGGGGGTCCCCCGCGTCGGGGGCGACGGCCGATCGCGGGAAGCGGTCCGTATCATCGCGGCCGATGCACCCTGGGCACCCCGGCGCCGGCTCCGACGAGCCCGACGAACCCGCTGACGACGAACCGACGGGCGCCCTGCTGCCTCCCGAGGACCGGGTCTGGCGCCATCCCTCCGAGCTGTACCCGGCGCCGGCGCCGCGAGCCTCCGCCCGGGGCGGCCTGCTCGCGACCTGGGCGGTGGCGCTCGTGAGCGGGCTGATCGGCTCGGTGCTGACCATCGGGATGGTGGCCGCCGCCGGTGGGTTCAGCAACGACGGCGCCGGTCCGATGCTCGTGCGCGAGACCGTGGCCCCACCCGTGCCGATCCCGGCGAACTTCAGCGACCCGGCGGGGGTCGTGGCGATCGCCGAGCGGGTCGCACCCGCCATCCTGCGCGTCTCGGCCCGAACCCCCGCCGGGACGAGCAGCGGCTCCGGGGTGGTGTTCCGCAGCGACGGCCACGTGCTGACCAACGCCCACGTCGTCGACGGAGCCCGCTCGATCACGGTCGTGCTGTCCTCGGGCGACGAGCACGACGCCGAGCTGGTGGGCGCCGACCCCGTCACCGACATCGCCGTGCTGCGCATCCAGGGTGAGGGCGACGGCCCGTACCCCACGGCCGTGCTGGGCACGGCGACCTACCTCAAGCCCGGTCAGGCCGCCATCGCCATCGGGTCGCCGCTCGGGCTCGTCGGCGGTCCGTCGGTCACGGTCGGCGTGGTGTCGGCGATCGGCCGGCGCGTGCAGACCCAGGACGGGCCGACCCTCCTCGACATGATCCAGACCGACGCCCCCATCGCCTCGGGCTCGTCGGGCGGCGCCCTGCTCGACGGGCGGGGGGCGGTCATCGGGATCACCACCGCCGTGGCCGTGAGCGGCCAGGGCACCGAGGGGTTCGGGTTCGCCACACCGGTTGACATCGCCCGGGACGTGGCCGACGAGATCATCGCCACCGGGCGCGCCGTCCACGTGTGGATGGGGGTGCACGGCTCCGACGTCGACCGGGTCATGGCCCGGCAGCTCGGCATCAAGGGCGGTGCCCTGGTGCAGGAGGTCATCGCCGGCACGCCCGCCGACACCGCCGGCCTGCGCGAGGGCGACGTGGTGGTCTCGGTCGCCGGGCGGTCGATCGAGTCGATCTCCGAGCTCGTGGTGACCCTGCGCTCGTTCCGGCCCGGCGAGCGGGTCCCGGTGGTCTACCTCCGCGACGGCCGGCGCTCCGAGGTGACGGTCACGCTCGCGGAGCGGCCCGCCGACCTGTGACCCCGGGCGAGGTCAGGTGCGCCGTCGCCACCCGGCCCGGGCGAGCAGGGCGGCGGCTCCGAGGAGGCCGGTGCCGGCGACGCCCAGGGTGAGCTCCTGGCGCCGCTTCGGCGACAACCGCGACCACCACGTACCCGGGTGGGCCTCGACGAAGGCCTCCTCGTTCGACCACGCCGGCTCCCACCCCGCGGCGCGCAGCCGGTCGCTCGCCACCACCCACGGGTGCACGGTGTAGGGCAAGAGGCCCGGCGGGGTCGACCCCACCCGCATCCGCCACGTCCAGCCCGCCAGGCGGGTGGCGAACCGCAGCGGGACGGGCAGCCGGGGCGGTGCTCCGGCCAGGGCCCGGACCCGTTCGGCCTCGATCCAGCCCTCGGGGGCGACGTTGTAGGGACCGTCGAGCCGGGCGGTCACCGCCAGGGCGACGGCGGCCGCCAGGTCGTCGAGGTGCACGAACTGCATCGGGGGCTGGACGGGCCCGGAGCGGAAGGGCAGGACGGCGAACAGCGCCCGGGCGAGCCACGACGCCGCGCCGTCGGCGACGGCGGGCGCCGGGCGCAGCACGGCCACGGTCCGACCGGCGGCCCCGCCGGCTCGAGCCCACTCGCCGCCGAGCCGCTCGAGCTCGGCCTTCTCGACGGCGTAGCCGAACTCGGGCGCGGGCCGGGCGGGCTCGGCCTCGGTGAGGGGCACCGGGTTGGCGGGCCAGGCGCCGTAGACGGCGGCCGACGACACCAGCACCACGTGCGGCACACCGGCGGCGGCCGCTCCGGCAAGGACCCGCTGGGCGATCGCCAGGTTGCGCTCGGCCGCGTGGCGCGAGCCGTGCTCGTCGCCCCGTGCCGCCGCCAGGTGCACGACCGCGTCGACGCCCGCCAGCAGCGCGCCCACGTCGGCCTCGGACAGGTCCGCCACCACGGGCGTGACCGCCGGCAGCAGGTCGCAGCCGGGAGGCTCGACGAGGTCGAGGGCGACGACGCGGTCGAGCTCCGGGCGCTCCGAGAGGCTCCGCAGCACCCGGCGCCCGAGCGTGCCCGCGGCACCGGTCACCGCAGCAGCGCCCATCAGCTCGGCCCGCAGGAGGATTCGAACGTCACGGGGC
Source organism: Actinomycetota bacterium (assembly GCA_004366205.1). Lineage (GTDB taxonomy): Bacteria > Actinomycetota > Acidimicrobiia > Acidimicrobiales > CADCSY01 > SIRW01. The sequence continues at coordinate 25,570 of ML178741.1, forward strand.
CTACGATGCCCCTGTGAGCCACCCCGGTCCACTCGGCGACGACGAGCCCGACCAGAACCCCTTCGCCGGGCTCCCGTTCCTGGGCGACGTGGCCCGCATGCTGCACCAGCAAGGGCCCGTCAGCTGGGACGCGGCCCGCCAGATCGCCGTGCAGGTGGCCGGCACGGGTGAGCCCAACGTGGACCCGGCCGAGCGCATCCGGCTCGAGGAGCTCGCCCGGGTCGCCGAGCTGCAGGTCACCAACCTGACCGGTCTGCCGGCGTCAACGGGCGGCCGGCCCGTCACCGTGCTGGCGGTCACCCGGGCCGAGTGGGCTCGGCGGACGCTCGACGCCTACCGACCGCTGTTCGAGCGGATGGCGGGCGGCCTGGCCGCCGCCCAGGACGCGCCGGCCGAGGAGGCGGGCGATCCCACGGCCCAGCTGCTCGGCGGGCTGATGAAGATGGTGGGCCCGGTCATGCTCGGCCTCCAGGCGGGAGCCATGGTCGGCCACCTCGCCCAGAAGTCGCTCGGCCAGTACGACCTGCCCCTGCCCCGCCCGCCCGGCGACGAGATCACCGTCGTGCACGCCAACCTCGAGGAGTTCGCGAAGGGCTGGAGCATCGACGGCGACGACCTGCGGCTGTGGGTGTGCGTGCACGAGCTGACGCACCACGCCGTGCTCGGCCGGCCTCACGTCCGGGACCGCATCCAGGACCTCGTCGGCCGTTACGTCGAGTCCTTCGAGGTCGACCCCGCCGCCCTCGAGCGCCGGCTCGGCGAGGTCGACCCCACCGACCCGACCGCCCTCCAGCAGGCGCTCGGCGACCCCGAGGCCATGCTCGGTGCCATGGTGTCGCCCGCCCAGCGGGCCCTGCGCCCCGAGCTCGACGCCGTGCTCGCCGCCGTCGTCGGCTACGTCGACCACGTGGTCGACCAGGTCGGCGGTTCGCTGATCGGCTCGTTCCGGATGCTCACCGAGGCCCTGCACCGGCGACGGGTCGAAGCCTCACCGTCGGACCGCTTCGTCCAGCACCTGCTGGGCCTCGAGCTGGGCCGCGCCCAGTACGAGCGGGGCGAGGCGTTCGTCGAAGGCATCGTCGAACGGGCCGGGCCCGATGCCCTCGGCCGCCTCTGGGTCGACGAGGCGCACCTCCCCACGCCCAACGAGGTCGACGCCCCCGGCCTCTGGCTCGCCCGCATCGAGCTCGGCTGACTCCGCTCTCACCGAGTCGTCCCCCTCGACCATCCCACGCCTTCTGGTCACGTGACCTCGCACATCGAGGTCGAACGACCAGATGGTGGGCACGAGCTCGCCGCTCGGCTTCGCCCCTGCCTCAACCCTCCGGGGGTGTCCGCTCCTCCGGCGCCCGCCGGGCGCGGGGCGGGACGTGCTCCTCGTGGTGCCACAGCTCGCGGAGCCGGCGGGCGCGGTCGGCGGCCACCCGCTTGACCCGCTCACCGGCCCGGGCCTGGGCTCGGGCGAGCCGGCTCTGCCGGCGACGCTCCATGTGGGCGACCGGGTGGCGGTGGGCGGCCGCCAAGCCCGTCAGGTAGGACACGAACGCCGCGCCGGTGACGGCGGCGATCGCGATGAACCCCACCCACAGCGGGATCGTGACGATCACCGGGATGAAGGCGCCGATCACCCACGACAGCTGGAAGCGAGTCTCGAACCGGGCGAAGGACCGACCCTGGTTAGCGTCGGGCGCGTCGCGTTGCACCACGGCGTCGAAGCTGAGCTTGCCGGCGCTGGCCGCCGCGCCCACGGTCGCGCCGAGGAGCACCGCCGACAGCCGCCCCCCCACCTGCCACCACGCCACCGCGAGCAGGGCGACCGTGGCCAGCGCTCCCATCAGGAGGTGCTCCTCGCGCACGAGCCGGCGCAGCCGGGGAGCGACGGCGGCACCGCAGAAGGCGCCCACACCGAACGCCCCCAGCACGACGCCGTACCACCAGATCGGGGCCGCGCCGCCCCGGAGCGAGAACGCCACCAGGAACGTGAAGAAGCCCACCGTCCCGCGCAGCACGGCCATGGCGCTGGCCGCGAGCAGGATGCCGGCGCTGCGCAGCTCGGCCCGCTCGACAGGGTCGGGGGGCTCGGGGGCGACCACGACCCGTGGGATCTTCAGGCTCGACAGGGAAGCGGCGACGAAGAACCCCGCGGCGACGAGCAGCACCCACGGCGCACCGGCGAGCTGCAGGATCAGGGCGCCCGGTCCGGCCACCGCGAAGCCGGTGATGCTGCTGATCAGCACGAGCTTCGAGTTGGCCTCGACCAGCTCGCGCTCGTCGCGGACGAGCGCGGGCACGAGGGCGCTCTTGGCGACCGAGTACCCCTTGCCGAGCACGAGCACGGCGAAGGCCTGGGGGAACAGGAGCAGGCTCGTCAGCGTGTCCGCCATGAAGATGCACAGCCCCGCCCGGCCGAGCGCCGAGATCGTGACCATGGCGCGCCGCCCGCCCCGGCGGCGGTCGATGGCGGGTCCGACCAGCGGGGCCACGAACGCGAACGGCGCCATCGTGAGCAGCAGGTACAGCGCGACCTGACCCCGGGCGGCGTCGGGTGACACCGAGAAGAACAGCGAGCCGGCGAGGGCGAGGGCGATGAGCGTGTCGCCCGCGATCATCAGCGCGTGCGTGTGTGCCAGCCGCGTGAAGGGGGCGACCGGGCGGGCGCCGCCCGCGCTCCCGACAGCCGAGCGGGGCGAGGGCGCGGCGCCGGCGTCGGGTTCCTCCACCGGCGTCATCGTATGCCCCGATCGGGCCTCAAGCGGGAGCGGCGTCCGGTCGATGTAGCCCGCATGTCGGACCTCAGCAGGCTGCTCGGCGACGTCTACGGCACCTCGACCGCGCCACCGCCGGAGGAAGGCGACGGGCTCGCAGCCACGACCAGCACCGCCGCCGAGGCGCCCGACTGGGCCGACGAGGAGGCGCTCGACCGGGCCTTCGAGGGATGGGTGGCCGGCCCACCCGAGGAGGCGCCGGCCGCCGAGCGGTCGATGCTCGCCGGCCTGGCCGACCAGCCTCCCGCGCCGCCGGCCGCCGTCGACGAGGCGCGGGTCGACGAGATCAGCCGCATCGTGCCCGTCGAGTCGCTCGTCGGTGCCGGCGCGGCCACGGTCGACCCCGCCGGCGATGTCGCCGACCACACCGGGGACGCGGCGCTCACGGCGGACGGGGCCCACGACGCGCCCGCGGCGCTCACCGTGGACGCCCCGGTCGAGGTCGGGCAGGTCGCCGACCGGCCCCGAGCCTGGGAGCGCTCGGCTGACGACATCCTCCCCCGCCGTGGCGGCGCGCGGGGTCTCCTCCGTCGCCGCTGATCAACGGGGCAGCTCGTACTTGTAGCCCAGGCCGCGGATCGTGACGATCCGCTGGGGCTTGCCGGGGTCCTCCTCGACCTTCGACCGGAGGCGCTTCACGTGTACGTCGAGCGTCTTGGTGTCGCCCACGTAGTCGTCGCCCCACACCCGGCTGATCAACACGTCGCGGGTGAGGACCCGGCCGGCGTTCTCGAGCAGGAGCTCGAGCAGCTCGAACTCCTTGAGCGGCAGGTTCACGGCCTGGCCGCGGATCGTGACCTCGTGGCGCTCGGGGTCGAGCCGCACGTCACCGACCTCGAGGGGCTCGACCTCACCACCGACCGCGGGGACCGACGCCGGGGCACGCCGCAGCACGGCCCGCATGCGGGCCACGAGCTCGCGCAGCCGGTAGGGCTTGGACACGTAGTCGTCGGCGCCGACCTCGAGCCCCACCACCGTGTCGATCTCGGACGCCTTGGCGGTGACCATGATGATCGGCACGCGCGAACGGGTGCGGATCTGGCGGCAGACGTCGATGCCCGAGATGCGGGGCAGCATGACGTCGAGCAGCACGAGGTCGGGCTGCACGATGTCGAAGAGCTCGAGGGCCTCCACGCCGTCACGGGCGACCCGCACCCGGAACCCCTCGCGCTCGAGGCCGACCAGCAGGGCGTCGACGAAGGACTCCTCGTCCTCGACCACGAGGACCGTGGTTGCGGGCTCGGCGACGGGGCTCATCCCGCCTCCGCCCGGGTGACCGCCACCGGGCCGGGACCGGCGGGCAGCCGCAGCGTGAACGTCGAGCCCTCGCCCTCCCGGGACTCGACCCGCACCTCGCCGCGGTGGTTCTGGGCGACGTGGCGGACGATGGCGAGGCCCAGTCCGGTGCCGCCGGTCTCGCGGCTGCGGGCCCGGTCGACGCGGTAGAACCGCTCGAAGATGCGCTCGAGGTCGCGGCTGGGGATCCCGACCCCGTCGTCACGCACGGCCAGCTCCACCCACGTCCCGTCGGTGTGGGAGCGCACCGCCACCACGCCGCCGGGGTCGGAGTACTTCACGGCGTTCTCGAGCAGGTTGGCCACCGCGGAGACGAGCTGGCGCCGGTCTCCCCGGATCGTCTGGCGCTCCGAGATCTCCTCGACGTCGACGGTCACCTGCTGGCGCTCGGCGAGGGATCGGACGCGGTCGACGGCCTCGGCGACGACGAGGTGCACCGGAACGGGCTCGCGCGACGGCGCCTCCTCGGCCTCGATGCGGCTGAGGTCGAGCAGGTCGTCGATGATGCGCCCTACTCTCAGGGCCTCGTCCTGGAGGCGCCGGGCGAGGCGGGCGCTCACCTCGGGGGAGCGCTCCTCGGCCAGGGTCTCGGCGAGCAGGCCGAGCGCCCCGACGGGGGTCTTCAGCTCATGGCTGATGTTGGCGACGAAGTCCCGGCGGACGGCTTCGAGGCGCCGGCGCTCGGAGACGTCCTCGATGATGCAGAGGGCGCCGTCGTCGAGGGGCATCGACATGATCACGAGGGCTCGGCGGGGCGGGCCGTAGACCTCGATGCTCCGACGGTCGGGCCGGCCGGCGAGGGCGGCCTGGAGCTGCTCGTCGATGGCCTGCTCGACGAGCGCCTCGGCGTGGCGGGCGTTGACGAACGACTCGGCGAACTCGTTGCGGAAGCGCACGGCGCCACTGCCGTCGCAGATGACCACTCCCTGGGGGACGGCCGCCAGGGCGGCGCCGAGCCGGCTGGCGTGCAGCTCGGCCTCGGTCAGGGCGGCGACGTGCGCCTCGACGGCGTCGTCGAGGGCGACCAGGCCACGCTCCAGCCCCCGACCCTGCACGAGCCTGGTGTCGGCGGCACCGAGGCGGGTGGCGGCAGCCGCCACCCGCCGGTGCACGCTGTGGCGGCTGATGACGGTGCCGAGGATCACGAGCACCACGACGGCGGCGGCGATGCCGACGACCACAGCGTCGGCACCGGCGATCCGTGACGGCAACCTCCGGCCTCCTTACGCCGTCCGGCGCAGCAGGCGCTGCTCGAGGAACCCGGCCACGTCGACCTCCTCAGCCGCTCGGATGCCGACGATCGAGGTGACGGCCGCGTAGCCGGCGTTGACCAGGGCGGTGTCGCTGTCGGGCGGCAGCGGCTCGCCGTGCTCGGCCAGCTCCATCTGCAGGCCACCGTTCTCGGACTCGACGATCGCCGCCCGCACCGTTCCGAACGGGGCCAGGCGGGCCCAGCGCACGCCCTCGAGCTCGTCGAGCCCCCGGTTGGGGACGTTGATGTTCAACACGGTCTTGGCTGGTGCGTCGACCAGCCAGTCCATCGCGCTCGCCGCCAGCGCCGCCGCCGTCTCCCACTGCTGGGGCTCACCCACGGCGATGCTGACGGCCAGCCCGGAGACGCCGAAGTTCGCGCCGGTGAGGGCCGCCCCGACCGTGCCCGAGTGCAGGGTCGACCGGCCCGTGTTGGGCCCGGGGTTGATCCCGGAGACCACCAGGTCGGGGGGGCGGCCGAAGCCGCCGAGGCGGGCGGCCATGACCGCGAGCGCCGGCGGGCCGTCCACGCCGAAGCACGGCACCCCCTCGAGGCCCTCGAGCTCGGCCGGCTGTACGTCGATGCTCTCGTCCACGTGCAGCCGGCCGATGGCGGCGCCGCTGCCGCTCATGTCCTCGAGCGGCGCGGCGACGAGGACGTCGTGGCCCGTCGCCACCATGGCACGGGCCAGGTGGTGGATGCCCGGCGCCCAGACGCCGTCGTCGTTGGTGACGAGCAGCCGCAGGCGGTCAGCCACCGGCCTCGCCGTCCTCGGCTGCCGCGAGCCTCGCCGCGCCCGTGTGCTCCGGAAGCCAACCGGTGACCATGTAGCGCACTCGCTCACCGATGTTGACGGCGTGGTCGGCGATCCGTTCGTAGTAGCGGCCGATCAGCGCCAGCTGCACCGCGGTCTGGAGGTCGATCGTGCCAGTCGAGTGGGATTCGAAGATGGCCTGGATGTAGTCGGCGTGGAGCTCGTCGACCGTGTCGTCCATGTCGTCGAGCGCCGACGCGAGCCCGGCGTTGCCGTCGATGTAGCTGTCCATCGCCAGTCGGAAGATCTTCTGGACGTGCTCGCCGAGGCGGGAGATCAGGCCCCGCACCCGAGGGTCGAGCTCACTGCCGTACATGCGCCGGGCGCCCTTCATGATGTTCGTCACGAGGTCACCCGACCGCTCGATCTCGGCAACGAGCCGGATCGACGTCACGATCGTACGGAGATCGCCGGCGACCGGCTGCTGGAGAGCCAGCAACTGATAGCACCGGTCCTCGATGTCGAGCGACAGCGCGTCGAGCACGTCATCGCCCACGATGATGTCCTCGGCGGCCTGCAGATCGCCGTCGAGCAGGGCCTCGGTGGCACGCGGGATCTCCTCGGTGACCATGCCGGCGAGACGCACGATCTCGGCGCGCACGGCCGCGAGCTCCTCGTGGAAGTGCCGGCGGGCCTCATCCATGTGCTGGTCTCCGACCTTCACCGTCCAGACCTCCTCCATGCTAGGGGACCCGGTGGTCGACGCTGGTCTTCTCCACCGGCGAGTGTGCACACCGGCCTCAGCGCACCTCCGTCGCTAGGTAGCGAGGATCGCCGGTGAGCAGGTACCGGAGACGTTCCCCGATGATGGTCGCGTGGTCAGCGATCCGCTCGAAGGCGCGCCCGGCGAGCAGTGTGGCGACGGCGATCGAGGCGGCGTCGGGGCCATCGAGCCGCCGGATCGCGGCGAGGAGGCCCGCGTAGTGCTCGTCGGTCCGGCGGCTTCCGGTCACCAACGCCGTCGCGGCCTCCAGGTCCAGCGCCGACCAGGCTGCGAGGGCGTCGTCGTACAGGTTGCGAGCCTCACCGGCCATGGCGAGCAGGATCCCGAACACCGTCGGGTCCCGGCTCAGCAGGTGATGATCCGGCGCCAGCTTGACCACTCGCAAGGCGAGGTCGCCGATCCGCTCGAGCTCCTCGAGCATCCGCAGCACCGAGACCACGAAGCGGAGGTCACTCGCGACGGGGTTTTCACGGGCAAGCAGGTCGTAGCAACGACTGGTCAACGAGACCAGCATGGCGTCGATCCCGTCGTCGGCGGCGATGGCAGTCGCCGCCAGCGCCGGGTCGCCCGACTGCAGGACCTGCATGGTTCGCTCCAGGTTCTCGTCGACGCGCATGCCCATGAGCTCGACCTGCAGGCGCAGCTGGTCGAGCTCGCTTGCGAAGAGCCGCCGCAGAGGCTGGTTGGCGGCAGGCACCGGCTACCCGAACCGGCCGGTCACGTAGTTCTCGGTACGTTCGTCGCCCGGGTTGGAGAACACCTTCTCGGTGCGGTCGTACTCGACGAGAACGCCCGTACGGACGTCGGTCGCCTCGTCGACCTCGGCGGTGAAGAACGCCGTCCTGTCGCTGACCCGGGCCGCCTGCTGCATGTTGTGGGTGACGATCACGATCGTGTACTGCTCCTTCAGCTCGTGCATCAGGTCCTCGATGCGCGCCGTCGAGATGGGATCGAGCGCGGAGCAGGGCTCGTCCATGAGGATCACATCGGGCTCGGTGGCGATGCAGCGGGCGATGCACAGCCGTTGCTGCTGGCCGCCCGACATCCCGTAGGCGTTTTCCTTGAGGCGATCCTTGACCTCGTCCCACAACGCCGCCGAGCGCAGGGCGCGCTCGACGATCTCGTCCATGTCGCCCTTCATGCCCGTCGTCCTCGGACCGAATGCAACGTTGTCGTAGATCGACTTGGGGAAGGGGTTCGGCTTCTGGAACACCATGCCGATGAGCTTGCGTACCTGCACCGGGTCGACCTTCGGCCCGTAGACGTCCTCGCCGTGGTACCAGAGTCTCCCCGAGACGCGGGCGCTGGGTATGAGGTCGTTCATTCGGTTCAGGCAGCGCAGCAACGTGCTCTTGCCACAGCCCGACGGGCCGATGAGGGCGGTGATGTCCTTGTGGTGGATGTCCATCGTCACGTCCTTGACGGCGAGCGCCTCGCCGTAGCGGACGGACACGCCTTCGAGCCGGAAGGTCACCTCGCGCTCGCCCGCACCCGGGTCAGCGGCCTGGCCGGTCGCGATGTTGACCGGAGGACCAGGCGCAAGCGCCGCCACCCGTCGGTCGGTGCTGGACAGGGTCTCGTTCGTGGTCTGACGTGACGGCATGGTCACCACTCCCGTTCGTATCGGTGGCGCAGCCAGATCGCGGTCGCATTGATCACGAGCAGCACCAGCAGCAGGACAAGCACACCGGCGGCGGCCAGGATCCGGAAGTCTTCCTGGGGCCGGCCGGCGTACTGGAAGATCTGTACCGGCAGTACGGAGTAGCCTCCGTCGAAGAAGCGGGGATCGAACGTGACGAACGTGACGGCGCCCACCAGCAGAAGCGGCGCTGCTTCGCCGATGGCGCGCGCCACTGCGAGGATGACCCCCGTGAGGATCCCCGGGAGCGCGGCGGGGAGCACCTGGCGGCTCACCGTTTGCCACTGGGTGGCGCCAAGCGCCAAAGAGCCGTGGCGAATGGAGGACGGGACCGCCCGGATCGCTTCGCGACTTGCGAGGATCACGGTCGGCAGCACGAGCAACGCCAAGGTGAGCGAGCCCGCCGCGGCCACGAAGCCCAAGCTGATTGGCCCCCGCACGATGAACGCCAGGCCGAGGATGCCGAACACGATCGAGGGCACCCCGGCGAGGTTCTGGATGTTCAACTCGATCAACCGGTTCCACCACTTCGTGCCGTCGGCGTACTCCTCCAGGTAGACGGCAGCACCCACACCGAGCGGCACGATCAGCGCGACGACCCCGCTGATCACGTACACCGTCCCCAGGATCGCCGGGCGGTAGCCGGCTGCCCTCGGGTTCACCGTCGAGGGGTAGTTGGTGAGCAGGTCGGTGCTGAGCAGCGGCCGGCCCGTCACATAGGCCCAGACGATGATCGCAGAGAGCGCGACGAGGGCGGTACCGACGCCCAGGAGCAGCATGGCCACGAACAGCAGGTTGCCGAACCTGCCGGACCGCTCGCTGTCCCCCACGATGCTCCGCGTGGTCGCCCGGGCGCCCGCGACGGCGAGGCGGGTGCGCTCGGTCCGCACCGGATAGGCAGCGTCGGTCACTCGTAGACCTCCCGGAACCGTCGCACGAGCCGGATGGCGAGCATGTTCATCGACAACGTCATGATGAAAAGCAAGGTCCCGACTGCGAAGATCGTGTCATACACGATCGTTCCCATCGCGATGTCACCGGTGGCTCGACCACCGATGTAGGCGGTCATGGTCTGGATGCCCTTGGTCGGATCGAACGAGAGGTTCGGATTCCCCGCGCCTGCGGCGATGAGCACGACCATGGTCTCTCCGATGGCACGGGAGGTGCCGAGCACCACGGCAGCGACGACACCGGAGATCGCAGCGGGGAACACGACGCGCGTGGTGACCCGAAGCTTGTTCGCCCCGAGGGCGTAGGCGCCCTCGCGCAGGCCCGCAGGCACCGACCGCATGGCGTCGTCGGACACCGATGACACGAGCGGCACGATCAGCAGCCCGACCGCGACGCCAGCCACGCCGATCGAGAACGGCCCCTGCCAGGGAAGGAAGGGGAGGATCTGCTTGGCCAGCGGCGTGAGAAAGAAGAACGCGAACAGCCCGGTGGCAACCGTGGGGATGCCCTCGAGCACCTCCAACACCGGCTTCACGACCCCCCGCACCCGGCGCGAAGCGTACTCCGAGAGGTACACGGCGCAGGCGAGGCCGATAGGGATCGCCACGATGAGGGCGAAGAAGACGACCATGAGCGTGCCGACCACGATCGGCCAGACACCGAAGCTCGGGCGGGCGAAGGCCGGCGCCCAAGTCGTGGAGGTAAGGAACTCGACGATCGACACCTCACGGAAGAAGCCGATCGTTGGTGTGAGGAGCGAGACGACGATGGCGGTCGTGACCAGCACTGACAGCACCGCACACGCCGCCAGGCTGGCCTGGACCACCTTCTCGCCGCGCCGGGGACTCGTGGCCTCCAGCGTCCGGCGGGGACGGGGGGCGCCGACGCCGGAGACCACGAGCTCGTAAGCATGAGACATGGTCGTGGGGACCTGCGGTAGCGCTCGCTAGGAGCGCAAGGCCTGGACCTTGGCCCGAGCCTGCTCCACCTGGTCGTCGTTCATGGGTACGAAACCTGCGATCTCTGCGATCTCGGCCTGATTTTCGATGAAGAACTCGAAGAAGGCGACGACCTCGGGGCGCTCGAGCGCGCGATCGCTCGCGTAGAGGAACAACGGGCGACCCAAGGGAGTGTAGGTGCCGGCCTGGACGTTCTCGAGCGTGGCATCGACGCATCCGTTGCCGTCGTCGATCTGGAGGGCCTTGACGTCATCACCGGCCTCCTGGACGTAGGAGTACGGGATGTAGCCCATCGCCCACACATCGCCTTGCACAGCCACGACCGCGGCGTGGTCGTCCTCACCGATGTCGATGTAGTCGGTCCGGATCCGGCCCTCCTCGCCGTTGATCGCCTCGGTGAAGAAGTCGAACGTCCCTGAGTCGGTACCGGGGCCGTAGAGCGTGAGGGACTCGGAACGGGCGTCGGCCGGGAGGTCGAGCCCGTCGATGTCCCCCCAGGTCCGGACCTGCGAGCCCTCGTCCCAGATCTGGTTGGCCTGCTCGACCGTCAGGCATTCGACGGGGTTCTCCCGGTTCACCACGATCGACAGCGCGTCGTTGGCGACCTGGACGTTGTCATAGGCGATGCCGTTCGACTCGCACTGCTCGATCTCGGACTCCTTGATCGAGCGGGATGCGTTGTTGCCGTCCGTCTCACCGCTGCAGAACTTCTGGAAGCCCCCGCTCGTGCCTGAGATCGCGACCGTGACCCGGACGCCGGGGTTGTCCCGCATGAAGAGCTCGGCTGCGACCTCGGTGAGGGGGCCGACGGTGCTGGAGCCGTCGATGTTCACGGTACCGGTCAGCTCTGCGCCGCTTGCGCCGTTGCCGGCAGGCGTGCCGTCACCGGCGTCGGTGGTCGTGTCGTCGTTTCCACAGGCAGCTGCGCTGAGCGCGAACGTGACCAGAAGCGCCGGCAGCAGACCTGGGCGGCGTTGGATGATGGTCAAGGGGGGTTCCTCCTGGTGCATGTCTCTGGGGTACGACGCGCACCGTAGAGACCGGTGGTAGCGAGCAGGCCGCCAGCGGGTGAACGACAAGTGAACACCAGGCGAAATGCAGCTCGCGGGCTTTCAGCACGGCCACCGGAGCGTCGAACATGGCCACCGCCGGCGATGACCGCGACCCCGGGAGACGTGATCCGATGGCCGACCCGAACAAGGAACGCAACCCTCTCGACCTCGTCCTGCGGGCACTCCACGACGAGTTCGCCGGCACGTTCGGGCCGGAAACGGTCGATCGGTTCGTGGCCGAGACCTGTGCCCACTACCGGAAAGCGCCGATCCAGACCTACGTCCCGATCTTCGTACACCGCTTCGCCCGTGACCGGTTGCGGGCCCTGGCCAAAGTCGAGGGGCTGGCATCGAACGACCGCCCCGAGGTGCTGTTCGTGTGTGTGCAGAATGCCGGCCGGAGCCAGATGGCAGCGGCGCTCCTCGACCACCATGCAGGAGGTCGCGTCGTGGTGCGGTCCGCGGGCAGCGCACCGGCCGACCAGGTCAACCCGGTGGTGATCGCTGCCATGGACGAGCTCGGCATCGATCTGTCCACGGCGTTCCCCAAGCCGCTGACCGACGAGGTGGTGCGGGCCGCCGACGTGGTGATCACCATGGGCTGCGGCGACGCCTGCCCCGTGTACCCGGGCAAGCGCTACCTCGACTGGCAGCTCGACGACCCCGCCGGCAGGGGCGTCGACGCCGTGCGACCCATCCGCGACGAGATCGACCGCCGGGTACGCCAGCTCGTGACCGAGCTGCTCGGCGCCCGCAGCGGCTGACCCACCGTTCAGGCGGCCGTGTGGTGGCCGCGCTCGGCCGGCCGGAGAGACCGGGCCAGGGCGTCCACGGCGGCCTCCTGCTCTCGCCGATGAGCGAGGTCGCGCTCGACGTTGGCTGCTGCGACATCGCAGCGGAGGAACCAGAGGAGCCGGAGAATCCAGTGCATGCTTTGCACCGTACGGGCGCGGTGTTTCGCCGGAGTGGCCCGGCGTTTGCGGCCGCGTCAACGTTGCCTGAACGCTGTCTTCGGCTCGTGAGTCTTCACCCACCGTTCGCCCCGTGGTCACGGGCGGTTCACGTGACGGGCATACCGTGCGCGCCGTGGGGACCACGGGGCCGGGGGGCGGCAGCCCTCCGGCCCCGGTTCGCGCTCAGGCACGCCTCAGATCGCTCGCCGACTGCGAGACATCTCCGGGGTGATTTCGCGAACCGTTCACCGCTCCGCCACCGTCCCGGCACTGTGGCGTCGTCTCGTCTCCGTAGCGTCCCAGCTATGCATCGCCGCCGCTTCCTCCAGCTCGGGGTCGCCTCGAGCCTCGCCATCAGCTTCGGTCCCGACTTCTGGCGTCACGCCCTGGCCGATCCCGCCCAGCCCGGTCCAGGCCCGTACGGGCCCCTCGGGGCGCCCGACGACAACGGTCTGCGGCTGCCCGCCGGGTTCAGCAGCCGGGTGGTGGGGGCGTCGGGGCAGCCCGTCGGCGACTCGGGCTACGTGTGGCACACCGACCCGGATGGCGGCGCCTGCTTCCCGGTGAACGACGGCGGATGGGTGTACGTCTCCAACCAGGAGGAGCGAGCCCGCTTCAACGGTGGCGGGGTCGGTGCTTTGCGGTTCGGTCCCGACGGCGAGCTCGTGGACGCCTACCGCATCCTCGACGGCACCTACACCAACTGCGCCGGCGGGCCGACACCGTGGGGAACGTGGCTCTCCTGCGAGGAGTACGCCCTCGGCCGGGTATGGGAGTGTGACCCCCTCGGCGAGCGGGAGCCCGTCGTGTACGACGGGATGGGCCGGTACGCCCACGAGGCGGTTGCGGTCGACCCGGTCCACGGTGTCATCTACCTCACCGAGGACGAACCAACCGGCCTGTTCTACCGATTCCGAGCAACGCGCTATCCCGATCTGCGCGACGGCGTTCTCGAAGCTGCGACCGTCAGCGATGAGGGGGCGGTCACCTGGACCGAGGTCCCGGTCCCCGCGGGCGCACCGATCCCGACCCGGTTCCAGGTGCCGGGCGCGACCGTCTTCAACCGGGCCGAGGGGGCCTGGTACGACGCTGGCTGGGTCTACTTCTGCACGACGGGGGACAACCGGGTGTGGGCCTACGACACCGAGAGCGATCGCCTCGAGATCGTCTACGACGGTCGCGCCCTCGATGATCCGCCTCTCAACGACGTCGACAACATCACGGTGGCCCCCTCCGGCGACCTCTACGTCGCCGAGGACGCCGGCGCCCTGCAGGTCGTGCTCATCTCCCCTGAGCGCGAGGTGGCCCCGTTCGTGCAGTTCACCGGCACCGACCAGGTCGGCTCCGAGATCGCCGGGCCTGCGTTCAGCCCCGACGGCACCCGGCTGTACGTGAGCTCCCAACGGGGTGGCCCGGGAACCCGGGGCACGACGTATGAGATCACCGGCCCGTTCCGCCTCGGCTACCTCGGATCCGTGGGCGCCGCAATCGCGTCCGCCGGCGCCGCAGCGCCGGCGGCGCCGGCACCTGCCGGCAGCACGGGACCACTTCCGGGGGCCGGCGCTCCGGAGGCGGCGGCCGAGCTGCCCGCCACGGGAGGCGACTCCGCCGGCGTGGTCGCCGGCGCGCTGGCGGTGGTCGCCGGGCTGGCGATCCGGTTCCGCAACCGCCGACCGAGCGACGCCTGAGCCTGCCTTCGGAGAGTGCGACGCCGCGACCGTCGGCGCCGGTCCCGAGGTCGCAATCAGGCGCCGTGAACGGTTGCCTGATCGTGGACAGGGACAGTAACCGGCTCCAGGCGATGCAACGGCATCCGAGCATGCAACCCGCTCGCGCTGCGCTGGCCCGCGGCGGCCTCGCCCTGTTCGATCTCGACCGCACGCTGCTGCGAGGTTCGAGCCTCACCCACCTGGCACGGGGGCTCGTCGACGCCGGCGTGCTGCGCCGGCGGGAGCTCCTCCCGCACCTGCTCGACGCGCTCCGGTTCTCCCGGCGTGGCCTGAGCGACGAGGAGGTCGCGGGTGTCCGCGACCAGCTCCTCGCACTGGTCAGCGGCCGGGAGCGCGATCCGATCATCGCTGTGATCGCCGGGCTGCGCGAGCGGCTGGCCGCGGCCGTGTACCCCGGTGCGCGCCTCCTCGTCGAACAGCATCTGTCAGCGGGGGACTTCTGCGTGATCGTGTCGGCCGCCCCCCAGGAGCTCGTGGAGGTCGCCGCCGCCGAGCTCGGCGTGCACCGTGGTGTGGGCACGCTGGCCGAGGTCGAGGGGGGCCGCTACACGGGAGCGCTGGCGGCCCCCTTCTGCTACGGCCCCGGCAAGCTCGAGCGCCTTCGCGACGAGGTGGGCGTAGCCGACCTGTCGACGGCGTGGGCCTACGCCGACAGTGGCTCGGACCTTCCGCTGCTCATGGCATGCGGTCGCGCCGTGGCCGTCAATCCCGACCGGACATTACGGGCCTGGGCTCGTGCCCTCGGGTGGCCGGTGCTGCGGCTGGAGTGAGCCGGTCCCGCCGGCCGTCCAGCTCGAAAGAGGTCAGCACGGACCGGTCGCGGTCGTAGCTGAGCACCCGACGGGCGTCGGGGGGCGGCAGCCACAGCGCGCGGTCGACCTCCGCGCAGGGCCTGAACGTGCCGTCCGCGACCGCCATCACCCAGTACCGCACGATCTTGGGCCGCTCCTTGCGGTCGACGTACGCTGTGCTGGCGAGCTCGGGTCCCAGCCAGCACCGAAGGCCGGTCTCCTCCTCGACCTCCCGCAGCGCGGCCTCATGATCCGCCTCACCCGGGTCGACCTTGCCCTTGGGGAAGGTCCAGTCGCGGTACTTGGGCCGGTGGACGACGAGCACCTCCACCACGCCGCGGGCGCCGACTCGCCATACCACCCCGCCCGCTGCCCGCACCAACGGCGCGCCGGCGGCGAGCAGGGCGGAGTGCTCAACGCTCTGGGCGGCCACGGCGCTGCTCACGACGACCACAACCGCTTGCCTGCGTCGAGCACTGCGGCGTGGGCATCGAGCCATGTCGCCCGGCGGGCGAGCGCGTCGCTCTGCTGACGGATAACGAGCTGCCCGGCCACGAAGGCGACCGGTGACGGCACCTCGGCTGCTGCGACGCGGAGCCAACGTTGAGCGACGACGGCGTCCTGGTGCTCGCCGAGCTCACCCTGCACGGCGGCCAGCGCTCCGGAGAGCCGGCGCGCTGGCTTTCCGATGACCGCTTCGATCACGTCGGCAGCGTACCGAGCCCGCTTGGCGCGTACGCGGACCCTGTGGAGCTGTTCGTCGGCGGGGTCCGGACCCAGTCGCTCCACGGCGCGCACGTAGCGGCGGTAGGGCGTTCGGGCCATCGCGGGCAGGATGTCAGCAGCCAGGGTGCGTCCTTTCCGGCTGCGCAACCGTGGATGGCGGGTGGCATCCACAAGGGACTCGAGGAGCGCCGCGTAGCGGCCGGAGTCAAGCACAACCAGCAACTGTGCGTAGGCCTCGGCGCGCTGGTCATCGACGCGGGCCAGCAGCGCCTTGCCGGCGACGTTGTCCTCCTCGGGCAACTCGGCAAGCTGGCGGGCGAGCCGTTCACGCAGGACGTCGGCGTCGCGAACGGCGCCGAGGGCGCCGGCCAGCCACCTCAGCTCGGCGGCAAGGTCCGGCGCCCAATCGCTGTCCAGCAGGGGCTGGAACGTCCGCAGGGTGGATCGCAGCCGGCGGGTCGCCACCCGGGCCTGGTGCACCGCCTCGACGCTGCCGTCGATGCGGATGAGCGGGTCGTGCTCAGCGAGGCGGAGGACGGCTGCGGCCAGCACGGCCCGCAGCAGGCGGCCCGTCGTGGACTCGGCGTCGGCTGTGACAGGCACCAGATCGGGCGCCTCCAGCGCGTGCGGACCGAGGGCCCGCATCACCTTCGGCACCGGGTCCGGGTCGCCGGCCCCGGCCGAGCGCAGGCGCTCGGCGACCCGTCGCAGCAGCCGCCGGTCATCGATGCGGGCCTTCGCCTCGACCTCGCGGAACCGGGCCGCCACGTGGGTTCCGTCCATGATCGAGACCTCGTCGTCGTTGACCTCGGCGACCGTCCGGCCGTCCGCGTCGTGGAGCTCGGTCGCGTGGCGGATCGTCACGAGGTGGGCGACGGGTACGAGCGGCGCGGTCCGGGCATAGACGCGGACCAACCCGGCCACCTCGGCGGGAACGGCGGCGCCCGAACCTGGCTGGCCGAGCCCAGACCACTCGAGCACCCCGGCGCGCGACAGCCGACCCCGGGCCTTGACCGTCCAGACCTCCCCGTTGCCGGCCCGGTGCCGCAAGGTGACCCCGGCCCGGGCGAGGCGGAGGTCGGGCGTGTCGTAATAGGTCCACTCGAGCCGTTGCTGCACCGGCGGTGCGGCCACGACACCGTCGCCCGCACCTGCGAGTTCGGGCAGCTCAAAACCCGGCCAGACCGCGAACGTCAGCGCGTGCTCGGTCGTGTCAGCCACGGACGTCGGGCTCGGGGCGGCGGGCCCGGTCGAGCGCGCGTCCCTGGAGCGTGGCGTGCGTGTCGACGCCCGCCACGGTGGGCACCTTCCGCCAGACGGTGTCGTCGAGCTCCCACGCGAGCACGTCGTCGGCCAGGTTGATGTCGAGCACCTCCTGGAGGCGCTGCTGCAGGGCGGGATCGGTGACCGGGAGCACCGCCTCGACCCGGCGGTCGAGGTTGCGGGGCATGAGGTCGGCCGACCCGATGCAGTAGAGGGGCTGGCCGGGGCCGTTGCCGTTGGCGAAGTAGAAGATCCGGGAGTGCTCGAGGTAGCGGCCCACGATCGAGCGGACCCGGATGTTCTCCGACAGGCCGGGCACCCCCGCCCGCAGGCAGCAGATGCCCCGTACGACCAGGTCGACGTCGATCCCGGCGGCGGACGCCGCGTACAACCGGTCGATCATCGCGGCGTCGGCGAGGGCGTTCATCTTCATGACGATGCGGCCCTGGCCCGGTCCTGCCGCGATCTCCCCGTCGATGAGCTCCTCGAGGCGGGGCCGCAGCGGGCCGGGCGCCACCATCAGCCGCTCAAAGCGCGTCTGGCGGGCGTAGCCCGTGAGGTAGTTGAAGAGCTGGCTGAGGTCGTCGCCGACGGCGGGATCGCAGGTGAGCACGCCCAGGTCCTCGTAGAGGCGGGCGGTGCGGGGGTTGTAGTTGCCGGTGCCGATGTGGCAGTAGCGGCGCAGGCCGTCGGCCTCCTGGCGGACGACGAGGCACGTCTTGGTGTGGGTCTTGAGCCCGACCAGGCCGTACACCACGTGCACGCCCGACTCCTCCAGCGTGCGGGCCCACGCCACGTTGGCCAGCTCGTCCCCGCGGGCCTTCACCTCGACCAGCACCGCCACCTGCTTGCCGGCCTCGGCGGCGCCGATCAGGGCCTTCACGACCGGGCTGTCGGCCGACGTGCGGTACAGGGTCTGCTTGATCGTGAGCACCCGCGGGTCGGCAGCGGCCTGGCGGATGAAGGCCAGCACCGACGACGAGAACGAGTCGTAGGGGTGGTGGACCAGCACGTCGCCCCGGCGGATGACGGCGAACAGGTCGACGGGCTCGTCGCCGTCGGGGCCGGCGAGCGGGACGGGCGTGACCGGCGACCAGACCTCGTCCTTCAGCTCGGGTCGGCGCAGCTCGTGGACCGCCCACAGGCCGCTCAGGTCGAGTGGCGAGCGGCTCACGAAGACGTCCTCGGGCTCGAGGTCGAGCTCGCGCACGAGCAGGGCGAGCGTGTCAGCATCCATGTCCGGG
This sequence comes from Actinomycetota bacterium, assembly GCA_004366205.1. Taxonomy (GTDB): domain Bacteria; phylum Actinomycetota; class Acidimicrobiia; order Acidimicrobiales; family CADCSY01; genus SIRW01. The sequence goes on from ML178741.1 coordinate 43,729, forward strand.
CCGATCTCGAGGCGCACCGCCCGCCGGAACCGCCGGCGCCGCAGCTCCATCTCGACGGCCTCGAGCAGGTCCTCGGCCTCGTCCTCTTCCAGGGTCAGGTCCGCGTTGCGGGTGACCCGGAACGGGTGGTGCGCCACGATCTCCATACCCGGGAACAGCGCGCCCAGGTGCTCGGCGATCACCTGCTCGAGCGGCACGTACCGCTCGCCGTCGGGCATGACGACGAACCGGGGCAGCAGGTTGGGCACCTTGACCCGTGCGAACCGTCGCTCGCGGGTGTCGGGGTCGTCGACGGTGACGGCCAGGTTCAGCGACAGGTCCGAGATGTAGGGGAACGGGTGGCCGGGGTCGAACGCGAGCGGGGTCAGCACCGGGAAGATGTCGCTCTCGAACACGCCGACGAGGTACTTGCGGTCGTCCTCGTCGAGGTCCCGCCAGTTCGACAGGTGGATGCCCTGCTCGGCGAGACCCGGCGCGACCTCGTCGCCGAAGATTCGGTCCTGCAGGGCGACGAGCTCGATGACCCGCTCGCGGATTGCGGCGAGCTGCTCCGCGGCGGTGAGCCCGTCGGGCGCTGTCGCTCCGAGCCCGGCGGCGAGCTGGTCCTTCAGCCCGGCCACCCGGACCTGGAAGAACTCGTCGAGGTTCTGGGTGAAGATGGCGAGGAACTTGGCGCGCTCGAGCAGCGGGACGTCAGGGTCGGCCGCCAGGTGCAGCACCCGTTCGTCGAAGTCGAGCCAGGACAGCTCCCGGTTGACGTAGCGGTCGCTGCCGGGAGCACCCGGGGTGTGGGGACCCGGGACCCTGGGCGCCCCCCGGGGGTGATCGAGGGTCGCCATGACCTGAGCCTACTCGCCGAGGAGGAGGGCGGCACCGAGCGGGCCGGCCCGGTCGCCGAGCGCGGCGGGCACGACGCGCAGGCCCGGCGCGCCGAAGCTCCGGGAGCGGACAGCCTGCTCCACGCGCCCGACGAAGCCGGGGCCGAGCCGGTCGGGGACGCCGCCGCCGACCACGATGAGCTCGACGTCGAGCACCGCCACGGCCCCGGCGAGGGCGATGCCCAGGGCTCGGACGGCGTCGTCGAGCAGCTCGGCGGCCAAGCGGTCGCCCTGCTCGAGGGCCCGGGCGAGCACCTTCGACTTCACCGGACCGTCGCCGGCGAGCTCGACGAGGGCGGTCGGTTCGCCGTCGGCGTGCCGGCGGCGGGCCTCGGCCTCGATGCTCGCCCGCCCCGCGTAGGCCTCGAGGTGCCCGCGGCCGCCACAGCCGCAGAGCCGGCCGCCGTCTTCGACGATCACGTGGCCGAGCTCCCCGGCGTGGCCGTGGGCGCCGCGGCGCAGGCGATCGTCGAGCACGACGCCGGCGCCGACGCCGGTGCCGACGAACACGGCCAGTAGCTCACCGGCCCCGGCTCCGGCACCAATCCGGTGCTCGGCCAGCGCCCCGACATTGACGTCGTTGTCGAGCTCGACCCGGCAGCCGAGGCGCTCGGCGAGCCGGTCCCGCAGTGGGACGGGCCGGTCCCAGCCCGCGAGGTTGGGGGCCGCCAGCACCATCCCGCGCTGGTGGTCGATGAGCCCCGGTGCCCCGACCCCCACACCCTCGGCGCCGCCGGCGCCCCCGAGCTCGCCGTCGACCAACGCTGCGATGGCGTCGACCACGGCGTCGGGCCCGGCGGCGGGCGTCGCGACCTTCCCGTGGCCGTCGATCTCGTCGCCGTCGAGGCGGACGCCGGTGACGTTCGTGCCGCCGAGGTCGATCCCGATGCGGATCACACCCGGCCTCCGCCCGTCAGCGGTCCGGGACGTCGCCGCCGCGGGATCGCCCGCCCGGGTGCCAGGCGGGGTCGGGGGGCAGGTCCTCGTCGTCGGGCAGGCCCAGGTCCCACTCGAGCAGGAGGTTCTCGCGCTCGGCGTCGCGGGCCACCCGCTCACGGTTGCGCCGGAACTGCGGGTCGTGGGGGGGGAGCAGCACGAGGCGGGCCATGACCCGCTGGCGGAAGTCGTCGATCACCGACCGGTCGCCGAAGTCGCTGTGCACCTCCCAGTGGGGCGCCACCGGGCCGAGGTAGACGACGCGCACGTGGCCGCGCGGCGGCTCGTTCGGGTCGTGCTCGGGCGTGGTCTGCGACATCGTGGGCTCCTGGTCGGGGACCGTGCGGGGCGTGAGCCTACCGCCTCGCCCGCCCCAGCCCCCGCGCCGGCGCTACCCGCCGGAGGCGACGCCGCCGAGCGTCGCCTGCAGCCGCTCGGTGGCACCGTGGCGCCGGACGGTGACCTCGACCTCGTCGCCCGGCTCGCGCGCCCCGATGAGCTCGGCCACGTCGGCGGGCCCGGCGACGCGTTGCCCGTCGATGGCGACGATCAGGTCGCCCTGCTGCACGCCGGCCGCCTCGGCGCCGCTGTTGGGCACGACCTCCACCACGAAGGCGCCCTCGTCGGTCTCGCTGTGGCCGAACCGCTCCAGCACGTCGGGTCGGATCTGGTCGACGGGGGCGGTCCGCACGCCGAGGAACGCGGTGGTGCCGACGGGCGAGCGACCCACCTGCAGGTCCTCGATCAAGGGCCGCACGGCGTTGATGGCGATGGCGAACCCGATGTTCTGGGCGTCGCCGGCGGCCACTGCCGTGTTGATGCCCACCACCGCGCCGGCGGCGTCGACGAGCGGCCCCCCGGAGTTGCCGGGGTTGATGGCGGCGTCGGTCTGGATGAGGTCGTGCAGCTCGCCGATGGGCGTGTTGATCGAGCGCCGGAGCGCCGAGACGATGCCGGTGGTCACCGTCGGGTCGCCGCCGAGGTCGAGGGCGTTGCCGATGGCCACCACGTCGTCACCGACCCGCAGGGCGTCGGAGTCGCCGAGCGTGACGGTAGGCAGCCCCGAGGCGTCGCGGATGCGGACCAGGGCGAGGTCGGCGGACGGGGCGCTGCCGACCAGGTCGGCCGCCCGCTGGCTGCCGTCGGCGAGCGTCACGGTGATCGACTGGGCCCCGGCGATCACGTGGGCGTTGGTCAGCACCAGCCCCTCGGGGTCGAGGATCATGCCCGAGCCCGCACCCCGGGAGGGCATGCCGAGCGCGCCCCGGGTGAACTGCTCGGTGCGGATCGCCACGACCGCCGGCTCGACGCGGGCGATGACGCCCCGGATGTCGAGCGCCTCGCCCCGCAGGGCGAAGGCCTCGCCGGCCTCGACGCGGTCGGCGCCCGTACGCAGCTCGGCACCCGCCAGGAGCAGCCCGGCGGTGAGCACGGTGGCGACGACGGCGCCGACGAGCGCGCCGAGCGCGGCGGCGCCGGCGCGCGACCCCCGCCGGGGGGAGTCGGCCGAGGGCGGGATCGTCGGGCGGCCGTAGGGGGGCTGGGGCCCGTAGGGTTGCACGAGGTGCGCGCCGGGGGCATCCGCACCGGGCCGGATGTCCGCACCGGCGCCGGGCTCGGGACCGGCGGGCCGGGGGGGCTGCCACGGTGCGGTGGTGGGCGGGGCCGAGGGGGCGGCCCAGGGCCGGCCGTCACCGGGTGGGGGCTGCGGTGGTTGCGTCGAAGTCTGCACGTGCGTCCTCTGCTGGTCGGTCATCACAACACCGTCGGCGGCAGCGACGTTCCCACGGTGCGGGGTGCGGAACCATTTTCTCGTCCGATCCGTATAAACAGGAGAGGTACGGCCGATAGACACCGCGAGGCCCCATGGACACCACCTGGATGCACCACGGGAACTGCCGGGACGAGCCGCCGGCGATGTTCTTCCCCAGCGACGGCGTCGGCGTCGAGATCGCTCGCCGCCTCTGCGCGACGTGCCCCGTACGGGAACCGTGCCTGGAGTACGCGCTCGCCAACCGCATCGACCACGGTGTGTGGGGTGGCGCCTCCGAGCGTGAGCGCAGGCGCATCCTGAAGCGTCGCCGGCTCGCCGCCGCCCAGAAGGGCTGACCGCGCCTCAGGCCTCGTCGCGGGGCGTGGAGCGGGTGGGCTCGTCGAGCTCGAGCTCCTCCTGCTGACCCCGCTTGAACTCCTTCTGCGCCTGGCCCAGCGAACGCGCCAGCTGCGGCAGCTTCGCGCCGCCGAAGATCAAGAGGATGATCACGAGGATGATCAGCAGCTCACCCGCGCCCGGGGGTGTGATGGCGAACATGGCTCCAGCGTACCTTGCATCGGGCGGTCCAGCCATGGCGCGGCGGCGGGACGTGGCAACCTGCGGCGGTGCTGGAGGTGGTGCTGAACGTGAGCGAGGGGCGGCGGCGGCCGGTCCTTGACACCCTGGCAGCCGCCGCCGGTCCGGGGCTGCTCGACGTGCACTCCGATCCGCACCATCACCGATCGGTGTTGACGGTGGTGGGTGAGGACGCCGCCCGGGCCGTGGCCCGCGCCGCGGTGGCGGCGGTCGACCTGCGCCGCCACGCCGGCGTGCATCCTCGGCTGGGAGCGCTGGACGTGGCACCGTTCGTGCCGCTCGGCGACCAGACCCTCGCCGAGGCGGCCGCCGCCCGCGACCGCTTCGCCCGCTGGCTCGGGGCCGAGCTGCGGGTACCGGCGTTCCTCTACGGGCCCGAGCGCACCCTGCCCGACGTGCGCCGCGCGGCGTTCCGGGAGCTCGTACCCGACGCCGGCCCCCTCCGCCCCCACCCGCCCGCGGGCGCCTGCGCCGTGGGC
>SIRW01000108.1 GCA_004366205.1 Actinomycetota bacterium
GGTCCTGCTCGGCGATGGCCGCCTGCTCGCCCTCGGACAGCGTGTGGATGTGCAGCAGCAGGGCCTCTTCGATCTCGGTGCCGTCGAACAGGTTGCCCCGGCTCGCGGTGGCGACCGCCGGGTGGTCGGGGAGCACGATGGCGGCGGCCAGGACGGTGCGGTCGTCGGGGGCGGCCAGCACCGGCCAGGTGTTCACGTTCCGGCACCCCTCGGCGTCGAGCGGCGAGACGAAGCGCCCGTCGCTCGTGCGGATCAGGACGTTGGTGGACAGCAGCGAGCGGGTGAGGGCCTCGGCTCGGCTGAGCGCTCCGGACTCCACCACCGCCGTGTGGTTCTCGATCCGGACGCGCACGAGCCAGCCCCGCCCCCGGCGCTCAGCCGTGACCGCGCCGGCGACCTCGACGGGCCCGGCGGCGACCGTCACAGCGGAGGCCCGTGCAGCCTCCGGAGCGTCCCGGTCGGCCAGAGCCACCGGGGGCAGTGCCAGGCGGTATGGCTCGGCGCGGTGGCCGGCGCCGGTGGCGACGAGGAAGCGCGCCTCGGCCTCGACGGTGGTGCCCGCCGCGGCGAGGAGGAGGCACTCGACCTGCACGTGGTCGAAGGTCGAGCCGCTGCGGGCCGCGTACGCGGGCGGGTAGGCGATGCCGAAGGGGGTCGGGGTGGCGTTCTTCGTGGCGCCGGGCGTGTAGGGGTAGAGGGCGTAGCCCTCGTAGAGAAGGGTGTCGACCAGTTCGTCGAGGGTGCTCACTGCGCGTACCGGTCGATGGAGTCGAAGAACTCGGCGATGGCCCGCTGGACCTCGTCGCCGCCCGCGATCCCTCGCCAGCTCGACCGCACGAGACCGACGAGCTCGTAGCAGCGGTCGATCGGGACAAGGTGGTACCGGTAGGGCCGCACCCCGCGGTGGACGAGCAGGGCCTCGATGTCGCGCTCGAGCCCGGCGAGCACCGGGTTGGCCGCCACCAGCGCGCCCCACGCATCGTCGTCGATCTGGCTCTCGGTGGGTCCGAGCGGGCTGGGGTAGATGGCGACGACCCGGCCGGCGGGCGACGAGACGAAGAAGAAGGCGAGTCCTACGGGGACAGCGAAGCGAGCCCACAGCTCGTCAGGGAGCCGGAAGTCGTTGAGCTGCAGCGAGCGCGAGCCGGTGACCCGGTAGCGGCCCTTGCCCAGCAACGTGATGGCGCAGGGGTCGCAGACGCAGAGGATGCGGCGTTCGTGCGTGTCGAGGGCGTGGCGGTGGCCGCTGCCCATCTCACCGGAGCAGAACTCGCAGCGATCTGGCTGGGGGACGGCCTCGCTCGTGTCCCTGAGCTGCAGGCGGCGAAGCCGGTTGACCAGCGCCGCCCGGCTGGTGCCGGCAAGGTGGCGATGGCCGGTGAGTGGCGGTGCGTCCAGACCGAACCCGCTCATGTCGCGCCGCCCGTCCGAGCGGGGCCTGCTTCCCCGCTCGTTGTGAGCGTCACGGGAACGGGACCGGAGGTCGGGGCGGCTCCGGCAAGGCCCTCCACCTCGATCCCGAGCAGGTCGGGGGCGGCGGCATCCAGGGCGTCGTGCACGGCCTGCTCGAGCGTCTGCCTCGAAGCTGGGCAGCCGTGGCAGGCGCCGAGCAGCCGCAATCGGGCGACATCGCCCTCGAGGCTGACGAGCTCGACCGCCCCTCCGTGCGAGGCCATGTACGGTCGTACCTCGTCGAGCGCTTCCTCGACCCGGGTGCGCAGATCGACGGGGTGCAGGCCGTGGACGAGCAGAACGCTGGCGACCACCCCATCGGCTGCCAGGTCGTGCACGACATCGCCGCCGGCGCGGCGCTCGATGAGGGCGACGATGCGTGCCAGTGCCTCGCCGTAGAGCTCCAGCAGGGTCGACACAACCTCTTCAGCCACGACTCGCGCCTCGACGGCGGGCAACGCGGCGAGTCGGGCTAGCAGCGTCTCGAGGCGCTCGACGGTGGCGTCGGGCCCTCCGGGGAGCGCATCCCGCTCGACGGGCGCCCAGTCGTCGGTCACGGCGATGGTGCCGGCACCTCCTAGGCGAGGCCCGTGGGCGTGTGCTGGATCCTGCGGACCCGGCCCTTGCCCGTATAGAGGTGCACCCCGCAGGGCAGGCAGGGATCGAAGCTGCGGACGGCCCGCATGAGGTCGATGCCCTTGAAGTCGTCGGGCCCATTCTCCTCGAAGATCGGGGTGTTCTGGCAGGCGTCCTCGTAGGGCCCGGGCGTGCCATGCCAGTCCCGCGAGCTAGCGTTCCAGGGCGTGGGCGGGTAAGGTTGGTAGTTCGCGATCTTGCCGCCCTCGATCACCATGTGGTGCGAGAGCACGCCTCGGGCCGCCTCGTGGAACCCGACGCTGACGGCGTGGTCGGGCACCTTGAAGTCGTTCCACGACTTGGTGCGGCCCGCTTTGATCTCCGCTCGAGCTCGGTTGAGGCAGTGCAGCGCCACCAGCGCCGAGTACGCCTGGTGGTACGTCCGGGCGCGATCGCGCTCGATGGCGTTCGACCACGGAGGGATCTTCCACTCGAGCTCGGTCTCGGGGTGGTTCGCCGTTCGTGGCAGCACCATCAGGATGGACTCACCGGTGGCTTTGGCGAAGCCGAAGTCGACCAGACCCGCCTTGGCCGTGACCCACTGCCGTGCGAAGGGACCGCCGCCGGTGTCGCATGCCACGTAGGTTCCGGTCCGCTCGTCGTAGATCCGGGGCGAGACCACCCAGGAGTACTTGTCGAGGAAGTCGCGGGCCTGGGGCTTGGGAATCGTGGTCTTGTTCCAGGGGTGGTGCTTGTCGACGGGGTTGCCCAGCGGATCGTGGGTGACGAAGGTCCGTTCACCCTCCCAGTCCTCGAAGTAGGCGCTGCCCAGCAGGATGCGGATCATGAGGTTGATCTCCACCAGATCGGTGGAGATCAGCTCGCCGTCGATGACCACCCCGGGCGTCACATAGCGGTGCCGGCCCCAGTCGGTCATCGACGCGTAGGAGTAGTCGGTGTAGTCGGGGTCGTCGAAAGATCCCCAGCAAACAAGGTCGGTGCGTCGGAACCCGACCTGCTCGTAGCCGGGGAGCGCCTCGTAGAAGAAGTCGTACAGGTCGTCGTGCATGGGCACGCTGCGCTTCACGTAGTCGATGTAGCGCATGAGCCGCACGTAGTAGTCCGTGAGCGTCTGGTGGGTGATGTCGGCCGCGCACCCACCGGGCATGATCGTGGAGGGGTGCGTGTGCCGGCCTCCGAACAGGCAGTACATCTCACGCGTGTAGCGGGCCACGTCGAGGGTCTCGAGGTAGAAGTCGCCGGTGAAGGGGTTGAGCGCCCGCATGATGTCCGCGATCGTGCGGTACCCATGAACGCTGGCGTGCTCGGCTGGTGTCTGCTCGGCCTTGGCCAGCACGCTCGGATTGGTCTCGGCGACCATCTGCTCGCAGAAGTCCACGTTGGCCATGCAGTCGTTGAAGATGGCGTGGTCGAACATGTAGTCCGCCGCCTCGGCCAGGTTGAAGGCCAGATCGCCGAGGGCGGGCGGTCGCACGCCGTAGGCCATGTTCTGGTTCAGGCACGAGCACGTGCAGTGGTTGTCGCCGCAGATCCCACAGATGCGGCTGGTGATGAAGTGGGCGTCGCGGGGATCGAGGCCCCGCATGAAGATGTCGAACCCCCGGAAGATCATCGAGGTGCTGTACGCGTTCAGCACCTGGCGGTTGGTGAAGTCGATCTCGGCGTGGATGCCCAGGCTCCCGACGATCCGGGTGATCGGGTCCCAGGACATCTCCTTGACCAGGACCTCCTGGTCTTCCGGCGGTCGTTCCCTGATCGCCATGGCTCCCCCCCTCAGGTGCGAGCGTAGTGGCGGGGCTGGTAGCCGGTCTCAAGCTGCCGCCCCCGCTTCCGCCACTTCGGCTCCTTGTCACCGTGGCGGCGGATCTCCCAGTTGCGCAGAAACTTGTAGATAGGCCCATAGGTGAAACGGGCCGGAATGGTGGTCACCTTCGACTTTCGGGCGGCGTCCATGAAGGGCAGGTAGAGGTCTGGGAAGCCCGGCATGGTGCAAGCCATGCAGATGCCGCCCACGTTCGGGCACCCCCCGATGCCGTTCACCCAGCCGCGGTAGGGGACGTTGCACTTCACCACCGGTCCCTCGCAACCGAGTTGGACGATGCAGCGATGGTCGCCGTGCTCTCGGGCGAAGTCCCCGTGTTCGTAGAACGCTGCGCGGTTGCAGCCCTCGTGAACGGTCCGGCCGAACAGCCACGCCGGGCGGAGGGCGTCGTCCAGCTCGATCGGTGGCGCGAGATCGACGAGCATGAGGGCGAGGTACAGCAGCACCTCGGTGGTGTTGTCGGGTTGGGCCGGGCAGCCCGGGATGTTGACGATGGGAATGCCCGCCTTGGACTTCCAGCGCCATCCGAGGTAGTCGGCGAGGCCCATGGCACCGGTGGGATTGTTCTTCATAGCGGGGATGCCACCGTAGGTGGCGCAGGTACCGACGGCGACGACCGCTGCCGCCTTGGGGGCCAACCGGTCGATCCAGGCGTTGGTGGTGATGGGCTGGCCGGTGACAGGGTCGGCGCCAATGGCGGCCCAGTGCCCCTCGCCGCTGAGCTCCTCGTTGGGGACCGAGCCCTCGAGCACGAGAATGAACGGGTCGAGCTTGCCTTCCTCGGCGTCGTACCAGGCCCGCATGAAGTCCTCGCCGTTCTCGTAGGCGAGCACCGGGTTGTGCACCACCACCTTGGGCATACCGGGGATGACCTGGTTGACGATGTCCTCCAGGCTCGGATTTGTGGCTGCCGTCATCGCCACCGAGTCGCCGTCGCAGCTGAGCCCAGTCGTCATCCAGATGACGTGGGCTGTGACACGCTCGGTTGCCTGCTGGTTGGGCACGAACTCAGCTTTCACTGCCATGGCGCTCCTCCTTTCGGCTGCTCCGCGTCCTCATCGCTTCACGCGCCTCGGGGCGCGCCGACGTCAGAACGCGCCCGCCCCGAGTCCCCCTCGGGTCAGACCAACCCGCTCCGGACGCAACCCCCGGTTCGGCCATGCACCCCCACCCCCCAGCGTTGGTCATGGCGCTCGCGGCTCCACCCCCGACCATAGACCCGGCACTCGACGGGCGCAATGGGTGTGCACGGTTTCACGAGCAGCCGGCCAGGAGCTGCAACAGGAGGTGGTACTGGGTGGCCTGGGCTTCTTGGATCCGGGGGATGTAGTCGGCGTCGACCACGAGACTGCGGGTGCAGCAGCGGGCCTGCGGCCCGCCGCCGTAGCCCGAGAGTCCCACGGTGGCGATGCCGCGACGGTTCGCCTCGTCGACGGCGGCGAGCACGTTGCGGGACCGACCGCTCGTCGAGATGGCCACGACGACGTCTTCGGGCGCGCCGTGGGCGATCACCTGACGGGCGAACACGTTGTCGAACCCCACGTCGTTGCCTACCGCGGTCACGACGGCGGCGTCGCCGGTCAAGGCGAGCGCGGGCGCGGCAGCCCGCTCCGGACCGGCTGCAGTCAGGTCCGTCACCAAATCTTGCGCGTCGGTCGCCGAGCCGCCGTTGCCGAGGGCCAGGACCTTGCCGCCGGCTGCCAGTCGGTCGGTGACGAGTCGAGCGGCTGCGGCCAGGCCCGGGGGATCGCATGACGCCCACCGGACGGCGATGACGTCGGCTGCCTTCTGCAGTATCGACCGCTCGACTTCGGCGAGCACGGACTCGAGGTCGCGCTCGGCCTCTGCGAGGAACGGATAGAGGAAGCCGGACCTTCCTGGGTCGTGGGTGGGATGGGGCGGCCGTCCCTCGAGCAGGCCCTTGTGGTCGAAGAAGACGTGGACGAGTTCCCACAGCACGTGGTAGACGGTCTCGTGCACTTCCTGCACGACGAAGGGGTCGTCGCAGGGCACCGCGAAGTCGTGCTCGGCATCTGGTCCGGACCCCGTGCCACTCAGCCCGACCGTGAGCATGCCGAGGGCATCGGCGCGCGCGAGCGCGGCGGCGACGGCGGCCGTGCCGGGCTCCTCAGGACCGTGGACCATCCCGAGGGCGATGTCGGCGGGCCGGCCGCCCACCTCGAGCTGCCGGGCGAGGAAGCCCCCAGGGTCGCGGGCTTGTAGGATCGAGGTGCTGGGCCCGTCGTTCGGGAGCGCATGCGCGGGCAGAGCACGCTTGCCGACGATGACGGGATGCACGAACTCCACCGAGACGTGCTGGGCGTCGGTCGCCGCGGGGCCCACACCGAACGCAAGGAGGCGGCCGCCCATGGCGAAGCGTCGCGCCATCTGGTGGCAGACGCGGGCGAGCGCTCTGGAGTGCGTGGCGAAGAAGGCTCGCACGACCCGCTCGCGCTCGCGGTATCCCTCCTGCACGATGGTGTCGTCCGACGCGGCGGGCATCCTCAACAGATCCGCGGCAGTGGATCCCCGACGAGCATGTCCATGATGCGGGTCCCGCCGAACGCTGTCCGGACGAGCACCATCCCGGCCGGCTCGTCCCCCACGCGGCCGATCAAGGCGGCACCCGATCCCGCCGGAAGGGCGCGCACGGCGTCGAGCGCCGCGTCGGCGACGGAGGGCGCGACCACGGCCACGAGGCGGCCCTCGTTGGCCACGTACATGGGGTCGATGCCCAGGATCTCGCAGGCGCCCTGCACCGCCGGGCGCACGGGGACGGCGGCCTCGTCAACGACGATGCCCACCCCAGCGGCGGCGGCGAGCTCGTTCAGTACCGTGGCGACCCCACCGCGCGTGGCGTCGCGCATGGCCCGGAGCTCGCTGCCGGCGGCGCCCAGTAGGGCGTCGGCCACTGGCCACAGCGGTGCGGTGTCCGAGACCACGTCGGCTTCGAGGTCGAGCTCGCCTCGGGCGAGCAGGATCGCCGTGCCATGGTCCCCGACGGGCCCCGACAGCAGGATCCGGTCACCGGGGCGGAGGTCCCGGCGTGCAAGGGCGGCGCGGCGGTCGAGCATGCCGACACCGGTGGTGGTGACGTACATGCCGTCGGCCTTGCCGCGCTCGACGACCTTGGTGTCGCCGGTGACGAGGCGCACACCCGCGACACGCGCGGCCGCGGCCATGGCATCGATCTCGCCGCTCAGGACGTTGGCGTCGAGGCCCTCCTCGAGCACGAGCGCTACGGCGAGTGCGGTGGGCCGTGCACCGCAAACGGCGAGGTCGTTGACGGTGCCGTTGACGGCGAGGGCGCCGATCGAGCCGCCTGGGAACCGCAGCGGGCGCACGACGAAGGAGTCGGTGGTGAGCACCAGCTCCGTGTCGCCCAGTTCGATGCGCGCGCCGTCATCGAGCTCGGCGAGCGTGGCGTCGGCGAAGGCGGGGGCGATCATACCGGCAACCAGCGCCTGCGTGGCCTTCCCGCCCGCGCCGTGGGCCATGGTGATCGTGTCGTCCGCGAACCGGACGGGACGGCGCCGGCGCTTCTCGATGCGCTCGAGCGCCTGCTGCTCGAGGTCGGTCATCGATCAGCGCCCGTCCGGGCCGCGGAGCGGGCGAACCGCCCGAAGCTGTAGTAGGCCGCACAGGCGCCCTCGGAGGACACCATGCACGTCCCGATCGGCGTCTCGGGCGTGCAGGCTGTTCCGAACACCTTGCATTCCCAGGGTTTGATCACACCCTTGAGCACTTCGCCGCACTGGCATGCCTTGGGGTCGGCCACACGCACACCCGGCACGGCGAAGCGGCGCTCGGCGTCGAACTCGGCGTAGTCCTCGCGCAGCTTCAGGGCGCTCTGCGAGATGAAGCCGAGGCCGCGCCACTCGAAGAAGGGCCGCAGCTCGAAGACATCTTCGATTGCCCAGAGTGCCCGCGGGTTGCCTTCCCAGGAGACCACCCGGCCGTACTGGTTCTCAACCCGCGCTCGGCCCTCACGCAGCTGGCGCATGATCATGAGGATCGCTTGAAGCACATCGAGGGGTTCGAAGCCGGCCACCACGACCGGCTGTCCACAGGTGGCCGGGATGAACTCGTAGGGGCGGCAGCCAATGACGGTGGAGACGTGGCCGGGCCCGATGAAGGCATCGAGGCGCAGGTCGGGGGATTCGAGCAGGGCCTTGAGGGGCGGGATGATCGTCACGTGGTTGCACATCACGGAGAAGTTGGCGACACCCTCGGCTCGGGCTCGCATCAGCGTGAGCGCCGTGGACGGCGCCGTGGTCTCGAAGCCGATGGCGTAGAAGACCACCTGGCGCTCGGGGTGGTCCCGGGCGATCTTGAGGGCATCCAGCGGTGAGTACACGAAGCGCACGTCGGCGCCTCGAGCCTTGGCGTCAAGCAGGCTGCCAGTGCTTCCGGGGACGCGCATCATGTCGCCGAAGCACGTGAAGATCACACCGGACTCCTCGGCGATGGCAATGCCGTCGTCGACGCGGCCCATGGGGATGACGCAGACGGGGCAGCCCGGCCCGTGGACCAGCTCGATCGACGCAGGCAGGTAGTCCTCGATGCCGTGCTTGTAGATCGCGTGGGTGTGTCCGCCACAGACCTCCATGATCTTGTAGCGGCGGCCGGGCTCCACCTGCGTGGCGATCTCGGCAGCCACCGATCGGGCCAGCTCCGGGTCACGGAACTCGTCGACGAACTTCACGCCTGCTTCTCCAGTCTCGAGATCGCCACGCCGCCGTGCACGAGCAGGCGGTCCCCGCGCCCGACCACGCCGACGAGCTCGATCCCGACCGAACCGAGCCGGCCGTGCTCGTCCTCGCAGACAGCGTCGGGTGTACCGGGCTCGACGACGGTCATGGTCACGGCGATGTCGCCGCAGGTGAGGCAGCCCTCGACCTGATGGCACGCCTGCCCGGCGTCGCCGCCCGCTCCCGGCGTGCTCGTCATTCGATCCTGCTCTCCAGCAGGCTCTCGAGCTCGTCCTCGAAGGCCTGCCCCATGCCCTTGAGCAGCCGGCGGGTGCGGACCGCTTCGGCTTGGTCCACCTTGGAGAGCGCGAAGCCTACGTGGATGAGCACCCAGTCGCCGGGGCGGGCCGCGTCCCCGTCGCGGGCGAGCAGGCCCACGTTCACCTTGCGGCGTACGCCGGCGACGTCCACCGTGGCGATGTGGTTCGCCGGATCGACGATCTCGACGACCTGGCCCGGTATCGCGAGGCACATGGTTCCCCCAGTGTGGACCGGGCATCAGCCCGTACCCCCTTTATCATCCCACCCCCCCGGCGGGCGTCAACTGGCATCGTCCCGGCGGTGGGCGGCGGCGACCGCGGCCTGACCCAGGGCGATCCCACCGTCGTTGGGGGGGACCCGGCGGTGCACGAGCACCTCGAAGCCCGCGTCGACCAGCCGCTGACGGGTGGCGTCGAGCAACATGAGGTTCTGCCAGGTCCCACCCGAGAGTACAACGGTGAGCAGCCCCTCGCGCTCGCGGGCCGCGGCGCACGCCGTGGTGAGGCCGGCCGCGACGCCCAGGTGGAAGGCAGCGGCCGCCTCGGGGGGCGGTCGGCCCCTCGCCAGGTCCTCGGCCAGGGCGGCGATGAGGGCCACGCCGTCAAGCTGGCCGTCGGCGGTGAGCGGGAACGGGTAGGCCGAACCCGTGCCGGGATCTGCGAGTTGCTCCAGCTCGGCCGCAGCCTGGCCTTCGTAGCTCACCTGGTCGCGGCTACCGCAGAGTGCGGCGGCGGCATCGAAGAGCCGTCCGGCGCTCGAGGTGAGTGGGGCGTTCACGCCACGGTGCGCCAGCTGCAGGATCTGCTCCCACCGCTCACCGGCACGGCGCATCACCTCGAGCTCGGGTGGATCCGGCCCGAAGGCGGCGTCGAGGTAGACCGCGGCCATGCGCCAGGGCTCACGTACAGCGGCCGTCCCGCCAGGCAGAGGGAGGGGAGTGAGGTGCGCCAGCCGTTCGAAGTCGGCCAGGTCACCAGCGAGCACCTCGCACCCCCAGATCGTGCCATCGGTACCGAAGCCGGTGCCGTCGAGGATGAGGCCGATGACGCGGTCGCGCCGACCGTTGTCCACCAGGCACGAAGCGAGGTGAGCGTGGTGGTGCTGGACCTCAACCAGTTCGACGCCTTCTTGATCCTGTGCCCACTTGGTCGACAGGTACTCAGGGTGCAGGTCGTGCGCGATCACCTCGGGGCGCACACCGAAGACCCGGTTCAGGTGTGCGACGGCCTGGGTGAACGCGGCCATGGCCGCCCAGGTCTCCAGGTCGCCGATGTGGTGCGAGAGCACGGCCCGGTCGTCGATGCCCAGGCAGAGCGTGTGCTTCAGCTCGCCACCGGCACCCAGCACAGGCTGGGGGAACGGGGGGTCGACGAGGAGAGGTTGGGGCGCAAAGCCGCGCGAGCGCCGAATTGGGTAGGGCTGCCCGTCGACCACGCGGACCACCGAATCGTCGCAGCGCACGTGGATGCGTCGATCGTGGGTGAGGAAGGCATCCACGATCGACGTGAGGCGGTCGCGCGCGTCGTCGTCGTCGTGCGCGATGGGCTCGTCGCTGCGGTTGCCGGACGTGAGCACGAGCGGGCGGCCGGCGGCGTCCAGCAGCAAGTGGTGCAGCGGGGTGTACGGCAGCATCAGCCCCAGGTAGCGGTTGCCGGGGGCGACGCTGGGAGCGACCGGCGCAGTGGCCCGCCGACGGAGGAGGACGATGGGCCGGCGGGGGGAGGCCAGTACGGCCAGCTCCGCGGGGCACGGCTCGGCGAGTCTGCGGGCGTCGGCGATCGAGGCCACCATGAGCGCAAAGGGCTTCTCCTCGCGGCGCTTGCGCCGGCGGAGCCGGGCCACCACGTCCTCGCAGCTCGCATCGCAGGCCAAGTGGTAGCCGCCGAGGCCCTTCACCGCCACGATGGCGCCGGCCCGTAGCAGCGCCGCGGCTCTGTCGATCGGATCGCCCGGTAGGGGGCGGCCGGCCCCGTCCAGCAAGGCGAGCCGGGGCCCGCAGCTCGGGCAGGCGATGGGCTGGGCGTGAAACCGCCGGTCGGTCGGATCCTCGTACTCGGCCCGGCACGCGGCACACATCGGGAACTCCGCCATGGTCGTGTTGGACCGGTCGTAGGGGACGGCGATCGTGATGGTGTACCGAGGGCCGCAGTTGGTGCAGTTGGTGAAGGCGTAGCGATGTCGCCGGGATGTGGGGTCGAGTACCTCCGTCAGGCACTCCTCGCACGTGCCGACGTCCGGCGGGATCGGTGTGCCGCGCGCACCGTCATGGCGGCTCGGGAGGATCCGGAAGCCGGTCTCGCCTCGGGGCTTGATGCGCTCGGTGGTGACGGCCTCGACGGCGGCGAGTGGGGGTGCCTCTGCGGTGAGGGCGCAGGCGAACGCCCTCACGGCCTCGGCGGGACCTTCCACCTCGACGACCACGCCACGGGGGTCATTGCGAACGAAGCCGGCGAGGCCCGCCCGGCTGGCGAGCTCGTGCACGAACGGACGGAAGCCCACGCCCTGTACGACCCCCCGTACCTGGTGGCGTTCGCGCACGACGTCTTCGCTCACGGCGAGATGCTCGCGCGCGTCGGCATGCACAGAGCCGTCGTGACCCCGGCACGGCCGCATTGGATGCTGGGGCCCGCGCCCGGCTCAGTCGCCGGGGCCGAGGTCCACGTCGTAGGCCTCGTAGAGCAGGTCGGCGCCGCGCTGGCGGTGCCGGGAGAGCACCCGAAGCAGCTCGAGCACGTCCTCCCGGACCTGCTCGACCCACGCCTCCTCGTCATCGCCGACCGGCCCCGTGCCCTCGACCAGGCTGCGGATGCGCTGGCGGATGTCCTCGTGCTCCTGGACGAGCCGGTCGATCTTGCCGGCGAGGCGGGGGGCCTGCATGCGGACCTGCTCGAACAGACCACCCGGTTCCTCGGTGGCCTGGGCGTGGATCTCGATCGCCCGGTCGAGCGAGCGGAGGGTCTCGCGCACCTCGGCCCACCACTTGTCGATGCGCCCCGGGGCCGCCCGGCTGATCACGGCCTCCAGCTCGACCATCGTGATCCTAAAGTGCTCTCGTCTCGCCCGGACCTCGCTCAGGCCGTCGCCGGACGTCCGGGGCTCGCCGTCACTCATCCCGCCACGGTAGCGAGCCCCGCTTCGGCGTGCTGGGCCTCACGCCGAAGCGGCGTCACCCCCAGCGCCGCCCCACCCGGTCGCGGCGTCCGTCCAGCAGGGGGCGGTGCGGGTGGCGCAGTGCCGCCACAGGGCCGCGCCGCTGTCCCCGGCCCGGGTCCACGGCAGGCGGTGCTCGCCGCGGGGCCGGCGGTCGTGCCAGAACCGCCCGGTGCTGCGTGCCGCCTCGGCCGAGGCCGCCAGCCACACGACGGTGTCGGCCGCCTGCTCGGGCGAGCGCAGCAGGGGACCCATGACCCGGTGGAAGCGCGGCAACGACGTCCGCACGCCGGGTGTGTCGGCCCAGCCCGGGTGCATGGCGTGGAACACGACCTGGGAGGAGGGGACCAGTTGCGCCCACTCGCGGTTGAGGGCGACCTGGGCGCGCTTCGCCCGGGCGTAGGCGGTGACGCCGTCGTAGTCGCCGGCGGTCATCTCGAGACCGGCGAGGTCCAGGCGCTCGCTGTACATCCCACCCGACGCGACGGTGACGACCCGCCCCGGTGCGGCCTGCCGGAGCATCGGGAGCAGGAGCGTCGTCAGCAGGAACGGGCCGAGCACGTGGGTGGCGAACGTGAGCTCCACGCCGTCGGCGCTGGTCCGGAAGGCGCGGGTGAGGGCACCGCCGTTGTGGATCAGGACGTCGAGCCGATGGTGGCGCGTGGCGAAGCGGTCGACGAAGCGTCGCAGGGACGCCTGGTCGCCCAGGTCGGCGATGTCGTAGGTGACGGCGTCGCTGCCGCTGGCGGCCCGGATCGACCGCCGGGCGGTCTCGGCGCGGCCCGGGTCGCGGGCCAGGAAGTGCACGGTCGCCCCGAGGCGGGCCAGGGCGACCGCGGTGGCGTGCCCGATGCCCGAGGTCGCGCCGGTGACGATGACGGTGCGGCCGTCGAGCCGGGGCGGGTCGTCCCACGGGTCGAGGCGCGAGCGCATGGCGGCGCCGATCCGCGAGAAGCCGCCGACGACGGTCGCCTCGAGCACGCCGTCCACGCCGCGGGCGAGGACGCTCATGCGAGGGCCCGGCGCAGTCCCTCGGCCGCCCGGTCGCCGATGCGCCGGAACGCCAGGCCGACCAGGGGGTCGGCGACCCGGACGACGCCCTTGGGTCGCAGGTCGGCGTCGTAGGTGACGCGCGAGCCGCTGCCGGTCGCCTCGACGACGATCTCGTCGACGGACCGGAAGCCGGTGGCGTCGGCTTCGAGCACCACGCGCCGGCCGTCGTCGATGGCCGTGATGCGGTAGCGCAGCGGCACGGAGCGTCCGAGCACCCGGGCGGTGAGCTGGTACTCGCTGCCGGCGGCGGGTCGCCCCGGCGTCAGGGGCCGGCCCTCCTCCACGCCGGGGTCCCACTCCTCGGCGTTGCTGAAGTCGGCCAGGTAGTCGAAGACCTCCCGGGCCGGTCGGGGTGTCTCCACGGTCGCACGGTACCGGGCCATTTGCGGGGGCCTCCTCGTCGTCCTAGTATTTAGCACTAAATACTCTACCGCCATCGGCATCGGAGGACAAGCGTGCGCATCGCCATCATCGGAAGCGGGATCTCGGGGCTGGTCACCGCTCACCTGCTCCACCCGCACCACGAGGTGACGCTCTTCGAGGCCGACGGCCGGCTGGGGGGCCACACCAACACCGTGCGGGTCGACCTGGCCGGCGAGACCCACCACGTCGACACGGGGTTCATCGTCTACAACGAGCGGACCTACCCGGCCTTCACCCGGCTGCTCGCCGAGCTGGGCGTGGCGACGAAGCCGAGCGACATGAGCTTCAGCGTCACCGACGAACGCACCGGCGTCGAGTGGTGCGGGACGTCGCCGAGGACGGTCTTCGCCCAGGCCCGCAACCTCACCCGTCCCGCGTTCCACCGCATGCTCGCCGACGTCGTCCGCTTCAACCGGGCGGCCCGCCGCCTGCTCGACGAGGAGCCGGGGAGCACCGCGTCGCTGGGAGAGCTCCTGGCCGGTGGCGGCTGGTCGGACGCGTTCCGCGACTGGTACCTGGTGCCCATGGGGTCCGCCATCTGGTCGGCCGACCCCACGACGTTCACCGACATCCCCGCCGTCACGTTCGCCCGGTTCTTCGACAACCACGGCCTCCTGCGGCTCGGCCAGCAACCCCGGTGGAGGACCGTCGCGGGCGGCTCCCACCGCTACGTCGAGGCGATCACCCGCCCGCTGGGCGAGCGCATCCGCCTGCGGACACCGGTCGACAAGATCGTGCGCCGTGCCGGCACGGTGGAGGTGGCAACGGCTCTGGGGGACCTGTACGAGTTCGACCACGTCGTGCTGGCGACCCACAGCGACCAGGCCCTCCGCCTGCTCGGCGACCCCACGACCGCCGAACGTCAGGTGCTGGGCGCCATCCGCTATGCGCCCAACCGCGCCACCCTCCACACCGACAGCCGCCTGCTGCCCCGGAGCCCCCGGGCGCGCGCGAGCTGGAACTACCACCGGCCGGCGACCCCGGTGGCGGCGACCACCGTCACCTACCTCATGAACCGCCTTCAGGGCATCGAGTCCCGACACGAGCTGTGCGTGACCCTCAACCGCGACGAGGCCATCGACCCGGCGAAGGTGATCGCCAGCTTCGACTACGCCCACCCGGTGCTCAACGGGGCCGCCGTGCGCGCCCAGCAGCGCTGGGTCGAGATCAGCGGCGTCGGGCGGACGTCCTTCGCCGGGGCCTATTGGGGCTACGGCTTCCACGAAGACGGCGTGCAGAGCGCCCTGCGGGTCTGCCGCACCCTGGGGGTGGAGGTGTGAGGAGCGCCGTGTACCAGGGCACCGTCCGCCACCGTCGTCACGAAGCGGCGGACCACGCCTTCGCCTACGACATCACGCTCGTGCACCTGGATCTCGACGAGGTCGACCTGGTCGCCGGCCTGCATCCGCTGTGGTCGCACGGGCGGGCCAACGTCGCCTCGTTCCGGCGGGAGGACCACCTCGGCGACCCTGCCGTCCCGCTGGGCGACGCCGTGCGCGACCTGGTGTTCGACCGGTCGGGGGTGTGGCCCCGGGGACCGGTGAGCCTGCTCACCCAGGTGCGCCTCTGGGGATGGCTCTTCAACCCCATCAGCGTGTACTTCTGCTGGGACGAGGCGGGTGAGCGGGTCGAGGCCGTGGTCTTGGAGGTCACGAACACGCCGTGGCACGAGCGGCACGCCTACGTCGTGGTGGGTGGCCCGGGCGAGCACTGGTTCGACAAGGAGCTGCACGTGTCGCCCTTCTTCGGCATGGATCACCGCTACCGCCTGCGGTTCACCGCACCCGGTGACACGCTGGTGGTGCAGATCCAGAACCAGCGGGACGGTCGCATGGTGTTCGACGCCACCCTCACCCTCCGCCGCCGGGCCGTGAGCCGGGCCGCCCTCGGTCGCATCGTGTGGCGCCGGCCGCTGCAGACCCTGCTCGTCTCCGCGCGCATCCGGCTGCACGCCCTGCGGCTCTGGGCCAAAGGCGTGCCCGTCCACCGTCATCCGGGCCGGGACCGTGCCGGCGTCGGGAGCGGGCGATGACCACCACCGTCGTGCCCGGGCTCCCCGCCTCCCGTCGGCGCGCCCCCGGGCTGATCGACCGGGCCGTCGCGTCCGCGGCCCTCCGGGCCGCCCGCGGGGTTCGGGGCGGCACACTCGAGCTGCGGGGGGCCGTGGGCCGGCGCCGGTACGGCGCCGGCGAGCCCGTCGTCGAGGTCGAGGTGCACGACCCCCGCGCCCTGGCAGCGCTGCGCCGCGGGTCCAGGGGCCTGGGTGAGGGGTACGTCGAGGGTTGGTGGGACTGCGACGACCTGACCGGCCTCGTCCGGCTCCTCGCCCGCAGCGTCGAGCCCCTCGGGTCGCTCCTCGATGGTGCGGGCGCCGTGGTCGGTCGGGCCGTTGAGCCCGCGCAGCGCCGCCGCCGGCGCGGCCGCCAGGTCGACGAGCGCAACGTGCGGGCCCACTACGACATCGGCAACGAGTTCTTCGAGCTCCTGCTCGATCCGACCATGACCTACTCCTGCGCGGTCTTCGACCGGCCGGGTATGACCCTGGCCGAGGCGTCCACCGCCAAGCTCGACCGCATCTGCCGCAAGCTGGGCCTCGGACCCGCGCACCACGTGGTCGAGATCGGGACCGGCTGGGGCAGCTTCGCGCTGCACGCCGCCGGGCGGTACGGCTGCCGGGTCACGACCACCACGATCTCCGCCCGCCAGCACGAGCACGCCTCGAAGCGGGTCGAAGCCGCCGGGCTCGCCGATCGGGTGACCGTGCTCGACGCCGACTTTCGCGACCTCGACGGCCGCTTCGACCGCCTGGTGTCCGTCGAGATGATCGAAGCACTCGATTGGCGCGACCAGGACGGCTTCTTCGAGGCCTGCGCCCGCCTGCTCGATCCCGAAGGGCTGGCGGTGATCCAGGCCATCGTCATCCGCGAGCGGAGCCTCGTGCGGTCCCGTCACCACCGGGACTTCATCAAGGAGTCGATCTTCCCGGGTGGCTACCTCCCCTCCGTCGGGTCGATCACCAGCGGCGCCGTCGGCGCCGGCCTCCACGTCGTCGACGTCGAGGACATCGGCCGGCACTACGCCGAGACGCTCCGTCGGTGGCGGGCCAACCTCGAGGCCCACGCCGAGGCGATCGGCGCCCTGGGCTTCGACGAGCGCTTCCGCCGGCTCTGGCGCCTGTACCTGGCCTACTGCGAGGCGAGCTTCCTCGAGCGGCGCATCAGCGACGTGCAGGTCGTCCTCGCCGGCGCCGCCTGGCGGGCGCCGCTCTCGCCGCTGCCTCGCTGAGGGTCACGGGGACCGGGCCCGGCAGCGGCCCAGAGACCCCCTCAGCGCCGGGCTGCGGCCCGGTCCTCGATCGTCGCCACGGCCGTGCGGGCGTCGTGGCCGGTCCAGCCGTCCGCCCCGAGGCCGAGGGCGTGCTCCTCGCCGTCGATGGCGGCGCCGCCGAGCAGCACCGGCGCGCCCACCCCGGCGGACCGCACGGCCCGCACGGCTGCCGCGGCCGCCCCGGCGTGCGCCGGGATCGTGACGCCGATGGCCACCGCGACGAGCCGGGCGGTCCCGGCCGCCGTCTCGGCGAACGACTCCGCCGGCGTGTCGGCCCCCAGGTCGACCACCTCGAACCCCGCGCCCCGGAGCAGGTCCGCCAGGATCGCGGAGGGCAGCCCGTGCTCCTCACCCGGCGCGGCGCCGAGCACGACCGCGCCCCGCTTCCGACCGCGTCGGGCGAAACGGGGGCCGAGCCGGCCGATCAGGCGCTGGGCGACCGCCGCGGCCCGGTGCTCCTCGGCGACGGTGAGCTCGCCGCGCTCCCAGCCTTCGCCGATGCTGCGGAGCGCGGGCACGAGGAGCTCGAGGTGGACGTCCCGCGGTTCGACGCCGGAGGCGAGCGCGTCCTCGACGACGCGCCAGGCCCCGGCTTCGTCACCTGCGACCATGCGGTCGACCAGCCGCGCACGCGCCCGGGCCCGGCCCGTGCCCCGGGCGGTGCGGCGCGGTCCGTCCTGCATCCGGCGGAGGTCGTCGGGGTCGACGCGCCACTCGACCCCGTCGCGGGTGGCGGGGAGCCGGCCGGTCCGCACGTACCGGTAGGCGGTCATGTAGTGCACGCCCAGGCGGTCGGCCGCCTCCTGGAGGGTGATGTGGCCACCGGCCGCCATCCCCCAACTTTAGCAGTAAATTTGTGCCCCCGGGGGGAGGGAAAGGCAGGTTCGGCCTGTTTACCCCAGGGCGCGCCGGGTAGGGCGCCAGGAGCCGACCCGAGGAGCGTGATACGTCATGGCCCGGCTGCCCTTCGTTCGCCGAGCCCCCATCGCCGCCTTCCTGGGTGTGATGGCGCTGGTGCTGGCCGGCTGCCCGGCGCCCGACGACGAGACCGTCGAACCGCCCGAGACCGACGAGTGGGCGAGCTGTTCCAACGACGAGGACGGTTGGGAAGCCGAGTACCCCCCTGACTGGCAGGTCAACCCGGGCGACGGGGTGGCGGCGTGCAGCCTGTTCGACCCCGAGGCGATCGACCTTCCCCAGGGCCCCACCGCGATCCCCCTCGACATCGCCGTGCAGCTACGGGTCGAATCCGTGGCGCGGGAGCTCGACGACCTCCTCGAGGATCCCTTCGCCACGGAGATCGACCGCAGCGACACGACGGTCGATGGCAGCACGGCTCATCGGATCGAGCAGGAGCAGGCCGAGGACGGGATCGTCCCGGAGGGCACCCGGTCGGTCCGCTACGTCGTGGACCTGGGAGACGACCGGGCCTTCATCGCCGTGAGCTACGACATGGGCGAGCCCGCCTTCGACGAGAAGGTCGCGGTGCTCGACGAGATGATGGACCGCATCGAGTTCATGGATCCAGAACCTGTCGAAGGGGCCTGGCGGACGCTGCCCGATGCTCCCATCGAACGCATCAACCACACCGCCACCTGGACCGGCGACGGAATGATCGTGTGGGCCGGCGGTGAGGAGATCCAGGCCGACGGCGCTGCCTGGGACCCCGACGCCGAGGAGTGGCGCGCGATTCCTGAGGCACCGATCGACGCCCGCTGGAACCACCACGCCGTGTGGACCGGCGAGGAGCTTCTGGTGTGGGGTGGCAGCGCCGGCCCCGATCACCTGGCGGAGTGCTTCGCCGACGGGGCCCGGTACGACCCGGTCACCGGCGAGTGGACCGAGATGGCTCCCGCCCCCGGCGAGGGCCGGTGTGGCTCGGTCGCCGTGTGGACCGGTGACGAGCTTCTCGTCTACGGCGGGCACGGGGCCGCCGGCCCGCCGTCGCTGGAGGACCTGCACGATGACGTCATCGCCTACGACCCGGCCGCCGACGAGTGGCGGTCGAGCGGTCCGGCGCCCGTCGACGCTCGCCTCGGCGCCGTCGGTGCGTGGACCGGTGACGAGCTCGTGGTCGTGGGCGGCAGCGACGGCGAGCTCGACGCCCGGGCCGACGGCGCGGCCTACGACCCCGACGCTGACGAGTGGCGCAGGATCCCGGACATGCCGATCCCGCCTCGCAGCGGCCTCGAGGGTGCGTGGGCCGGCGACGAGCTGATCGTGTTCGCCGGCACCGAGCTCCACGACGAGGGCCAGGAGGAGCGCCTCGACGGTGCCGCCTACGACCCGGACGCCGACGAGTGGCGGACGATCGCCGACCTGCCCGGTCCGCACAGCACGCCTGCCGTCGCCTGGAGCGGCAGCCTGCTCTACGTCGTCGGTGGTGACCTGCAGGACCCCGAGCGGCACCCCGCCGTGGTCGCCTACGAACCGGACGCCGACAGCTGGGAGGTGTTGCCGAACGCCCCCGGCACCCCCCGCCAGCACCACACGGCCGTCTGGGCCGGCGGCGAGCTGATCGTCTGGGGCGGGAGCACCCACGACGGCGAAGCCGGTCCCGCCGTGGCCTGGCGCGGTGGGTGAGCGTGGTCACCGTCCCGGCGTGCAGGACATCGGCCTGGCGCTGCCCGGCGTGGGCGTGGCGAGGTTCTCGGCGTGGCCCGGCGGTCACCCCGCCTTCGGCCAAGGCGTCGGCGTGAGCCAGACCCGCTCCAGCATGTGACAAAGGTCCCTGCCGCCGGTGACCCCGGTCACTGACGCGGGGGCCTCCGGCGGTGCACGATCGCGTGCGACGCGCGCGTCTGGCGCGCGCCGGCACGAGTGGGAGGACCGATGGCGACCGTGGCGCTGGCCGGGGTGACCAAGCGCTTCGGCGACGTGGTCGCCGTCGACGACCTCACGCTCGAGGCCGGGGACGACGACTTCCTGGTGCTGCTCGGCCCCTCCGGGTGCGGGAAGTCGACGGCGCTGCGGATGGTGGCGGGCCTGGAGGAACCCACGAGTGGGCGGATCACGATCGGAGGCCGCACCGTGAACGGGGTTGAGCCCAAGGCGCGCGACGTCGCCATGGTGTTCCAGAGCTACGCCCTGTACCCCCACAAGACCGTGCTCGACAACATCGCCTTCCCGCTCAAGGCTCGTGGGGTGCCGAAGGCCGAGCGCAACGAGCAGGCGGCCTCGGTGGCGGCGCAGCTCGGGCTCGGCGAGCTGCTGACCCGGCGCCCAGGACAGCTCTCGGGGGGCCAGCGCCAGCGGGTGGCGCTCGCCCGGGCCATCGTCCGGCGACCCCAGGTGTTCCTCATGGACGAGCCGCTCTCGAACCTCGACGCCAAGATGCGCACCCAGACCCGGGCCGAGCTCGTCGAGCTGCACGAGCGGCTGGCGACCACGTTCATCTACGTGACCCACGACCAGGTCGAGGCCATGACGATGGGCAGCCGGGTCGCCATCCTCGACCAGGGCGCCCTCCAGCAGGTGGGCCCGCCCCAGGAGGTCTACGACCGGCCGGCGAACCTGTTCGTCGCCCGGTTCATCGGCAGCCCACCGATGAACACCCTGCCCGCCACCGTGGAGCACCTGAACGGCACGGCCGCCCTGCGGGTCGGCGCCGGTGGCCGGGTGGCCCTCCCCGAGGTGCTCGGCAACGCCGCGGAACGGGGGCACGGCGCGGACGTCGTCGTCGGGGTCCGGCCCGAGCACCTCCGCCCGGTTCCACCGTCGGCGACGGTAGCGAACGGCGACGGCATCCGGGCCACCGTCCGGGTGGTGGAGTCCCTGGGTCACGAGCGTCACCTGCTCTGCGAGGTCGAGGGGGCGGGCGCCGTGATCGCCCGGGTCGACGCCGAGGCGCCGGTGCCCCATGCCGGCGAGCCGGTGCTCCTCGGCGCCGAGCCGCGCCACGTCCACATCTTCGACGGCGCCACCGGCGGCCGCCTGGGGCCGTGACGGCGTGACGACGGTCGGCTCCAGCGTCCCGGGCACGGCGCCCATGGTCGGCCCCGACGAGGGCGATGTCGCCGTCGCTGTCTCCCCCCGGCGGGAGTGGCCGCTGGCGCTGCTGATGCTGGCCCCGTCGATCGCCGTGTTCGTGGTGTTCGTCTTCTACCCGCTCGGGCGCACGGTCTGGCTGGGCCTCTACGAGGTCGACCCGTTCGGCAACCGCTACTGGGCGGGCCTCGGCCAGTACGCCGAGGTGCTGAGCTCGCCCGCGTTCCGCGGCTCGCTGTGGACCACGGTGGTCTTCACGCTGATCACGGTGCCCGCCGGCCTGGTGGCCGGACTGGCCCTCGCCGTGCTGGCCCACCGGCGGCTGCGGGGGATCGCCGTGTTCCGAACGCTGTTCGCGTCGACCGTGGCCACCTCGGTCGCCGTGGCGTCGCTCATGTGGCTCACGATGCTGAACCCCTCGACCGGCGTCGTCAACCAGGTCCTCAAGGCGCTCGGGCAGGACCCGATCAACTTCCTCGGCCACCCGTCGTGGGCCCTGCCGGCCGTCGCCCTGGCCACCGTCTGGCTGCACCTCGGGTTCACCTTCATCGTCATGAGCGCCGGGTTGCAGTCCGTCCCCGACGAGCTGCTCGAGAGCGCCCGCATCGACGGCGCGGGGCCGTGGATGCGGTTCTGGCACGTGACCGTGCCGATGCTGTCCCCCACGATCCTGTTCGCCCTCGTGGTCCTCACGATCAGCGCCTTCCAGTCCTTCGGGCAGATCGACCTGCTCACCCAGGGCGGGCCGCTCGGGCACACCAACGTCGTGGTGTACTCGGTGTTCCGAAACGTGTCGTCGAACCCGGGGGTGGCGTCCGTGCAGGCGCTGGCCCTGTTCGTGATCGTGCTCGGGCTCACGCTCGTGCAGTTCCGCTACCTCGAGCGCCGGGTGTTCTATGGCAGCTGAGCTCGTCGACCCCCGGGCGCTGCCGCCCCCTCCCAGCGGCGCCCACCCCGTCCGGATCGCTGGGCGCTACGGGCTGCTGGTCGTCGCCGCCGTGGTCGTGGCGTTCCCCATCTACGTGGCCGTGGCCGTGTCGATCCAGCCCTCCGACCGCCTGCTGCGCTTCCCGGCCGTGCTGATCCCGGGCGACCTGCGACTCGACACGTTCGAGCGGGCGTTCACCCAGGCCCGGCTCGGCCGCTACCTCGTCAACAGCGCCGTGGTGTCGCTCGTGATCACCGCCGGGCAGCTCGTCACCTCGATCCTGGCGGCGTACGCCTTCGCCTACCTGCGGTTCCCCGCCAAGCGGGTGCTGTTCGTGGCGTTCATCGCCACGCTCATGGTCCCCTCCGAGGTCACGATCGTCGCCAACTACGAGACCGTGCAGCGCCTCGGCTGGCTGGACTCCTACCAGGGGCTCACCGTGCCGTTCCTGGCGACGGCCTTCGGCACCTTCCTGCTCCGCCAGTCGTTCCTCCAGGTGCCGCGCGACCTACGCGACGCCGCCGCCCTCGACGGGTACGGCCACTGGGGGTTCCTGGCCGGTGTCGCCGTCCCCCTCGCCCGCCCGATGATCGCCGCCCTCGGCGTGTTCTCGTTCCTGCTGTCGTGGAACCAGTACCTCTGGCCCCTGCTCATCACCAACGACGACGCCTACCGGACCGTGCAGATCGGGCTGAAGGCCCTGGCCAGCACGAACATCGACCAGCTCAACGTGATCATGGCGGGCACGGTCATCGCCGCCCTGCCGATCTTCGCCCTGCTGGTGCTCTTCCAGCGCCAGCTCATCCGCGGCCTCACCTCAGGCGCGGTGAAGGGATGACACCCGTGACCCGACCGGACAAGGAGCGCTGATGCGTCCCAACCGACCCCTCCGACCCTGGCTCGCTGTGGCCCTCGCCGCCGTGCTGGTGCTGGGCGCCTGCGGCGACGACAGCGGAACGGCCGCGCCCGGTGACGTCGACCCCGAGCGGTGCCCCGTGGACGCCCTCGACGACGTCACCGCGCCCGTCACCGTGGAGCTCTGGCATGCCATGACCGCCGAGAACGACACCACGCTGCAGGCGCTGGCCCGCGACTACAACGCCAGCCAGGACCGGGTGCAGGTGCGCCTCGTGTTCCAGGGCACCTACGACGAGACGGCCGACAAGTACCTGGCGGCGCTGCGAGGTGGGCAGCTGCCGGCGATCGTGCAGCTCGAGGAGACCCGCCTGCAGATGGCGATCGACAGCGGCGGCTTCCTCCCCGCGCAGGCCTGCGTCGAGGCCGCCGGCTACGACCTGTCGGACCACCTCGAGCCGGTCCTCGACGCCTTCACCGTCGAGGACGTCCTGTGGCCGATGCCGTTCAACACGTCGACACCGATCCTCTACTACAACACCACGGCCTTCGAGCGGGCCGGCCTCGACGTCGACACCCCACCCCGCACGTTCGACGAGATGCGGTCGTTCTCCGAGCAGATCGTCAGCTCGGGCGCGGCCCGGAGCGGCTTTTCGCTCGAGCTGTCGGCCTGGTACGTCGAGCAGTGGCTCGCCAAGGCCAACGAGACGCTCCTCGACAACGACAACGGCCGTACAGCGCGGGCCACCGAGGTGCGGCTCGACACCCCCGAGGCCCTGGCGATCTTCGAGTTCGTCGTCGACATGATCAACGACGGCCTGGCGACGAGCGTGGGCCGCAACGTGTCGGGCATCGACTCGCTGCTCGCCCTCGCCAGCGGCGACGCCGCCATGACGATCGAGACCTCGGCGGCGCTCGGGTCGGTCTACGCGGTCCTCGACGAAGGCCAGTTCCCCGACGTGGGCGTCGGCGTGGGGCCCATGCCAGGGCCCGACGAGGGCGGGGTCCTCGTGGGTGGCGCCGCGCTGTACCTCGTCGAACGGGGTGCGTCATCCGAGCAGAAGGCGGCGGCGTGGGACTTCGTGCGCTGGCTCAACGAGCCCGAGCAGCAGGCCCGGTGGCACGCGGGAACGGGCTACATCCCGATCCGCAAGTCCTCGGTCGACCTGCCCGCCGTCGCCGACCTGTGGGCCGAGCGCCCGGGGTTCCGCGTCTCCTACGACCAGCTCGTCGGGTCGACCGCCGACTTCGGCGGGCCGGTGGTGGGCCCCTACCGCGACGTGCGGGAGGCGATCGTGACGGCCATGGAGCGCATGGTGCTCCAGGGCGTCGCACCTGCTGACGCCTTGGCCACCGCCAAGCAGGAGGCGGACGCCGCCATCCGGTCCTACAACGCCCGCGTCCGCGAGTGAACGGCGAGCGATTCCTCTCGAGAGGTTTTTCGAGAGCCACGGTTGCGGAATCCGCTACGAACCCTCTCGAGAAACCCGATGAGAGGAATCGCGCGCCCGCTTCAGGTGCCGGCGTCGGTGACGTGCGCCTCGCCGAAGGTGGCCATGCCGGCGAGCACGGCGGAAGCGGCGCGCAGCAGCGGGAGGGCGAGGCAGGCGCCGGTGCCCTCGCCGAGGCGCATGTCGAGGTCGAGCAGCGGTGCCATGCCGAGGTGATCGAGGGCGGCGGTGGCGCCGGGCTCGGTGGAGCGGTGCCCGGCGACGCACCGGGCGGCGGTGCCCGGCGCGAGACCTTCCGCGGCCAGCAGGGCGGCGCCGGCGATCAGGCCGTCGACGACGACGGGCACGCCGCCGGCCGCACCCCCGATGCAGAGCCCGGCGAGGGCGGCGATCTCCAGGCCCCCGACCTCGGTCAGCACGGCGAGCGGGTCGCCGCGCCGGCCGGCGAGGCGCGCCACGGCGGCGTGGACGACCTGTCGCTTGCGGGCCAGGGTCTCGTCGTCGATCCCCGTCCCGCGGCCGGTGACGGCAACGGGGGGCCGGCCGGTGATCGCCGCCACCACCGCGGCAGCGGCGGTGGTGTTGCCGATGCCCATCTCCCCCGTGACCAGGCACCGGTTCCCGGCGCCGACGAGGGTCGCGGCCAGCTCGGCGCCGGCGTCGAGGGCGGCTTCGACGTCGCCGGTGCTCATGGCCGGGCCCTGCGACAGGTCGGCCGTGCCGGGGCGGATCCGGCGGTCGAGCACGGCGGTGCCGGGCGGCCGCGCGCTGGCCACGCCGACGTCGACGACCACCACGGTGGCGCCCGCCTGGGCGGCCAGCACGTTGATGGCGGCCCCCCCGGCAGCCAGGTTGGCGACCATCTGGGCCGTGACCTCCTGGGGCCACGGCGTCACGCCCGCGCGCACCACGCCGTGGTCGGCCGCGAACACCACGACGACGGCCGGATCGGGAGGCGGCGGCGGGCAGGCGCCGGCGATGCCCGCCAGTTGCACGCCGAGGTCCTCGAGCCGACCGAGCGAGCCCCGTGGCTTGGTGAGTCGGTCGTGACGGGCGCGGGCTGCGGTCACGGCGTCCTCGTCGAGGGGACGGACGCGGCCCGCGGCGGCGCGCCAGGCCCGGCCGGCGCCCGCCGGTGGCGGTGTGCCCGATGCGGCCGCCGGGCGCGGGCCCCGGGGCGCCCCGGACCGCTCGCTGCCGGTCCCCGGCGCCGCGGCGGAGGCGCGCCCTGCCGCTTCCGGTGATGCCGCGGCCTGCTCGCTGCCTGCGCCCGGTGGCGCCGAACCGGGTGCGCGGCCCAGCGCTCGGGGGGTCGCTACCGGGCCCGGTCCGGTCGGCGCGGCGGCGCGGGCCAGCGCCCGATCGAGCAGCTCGAGACCCCGCTCGTCGGGGACGCCCACGCGCACGGTTCCGGGCAGCCCGAACGAGGCGCAGTCCCGCACCACGACACCTTGGCGGGCGAGCGCCGCCCGCAGGTGCGGCACGCCGTGGACCAGCACCCAGCACGCGTCCGAGGGCGCGGCGACAAGGCCGTAGCGGGCGAGGAGCTCGACGAGGCCGGCTCGCAGGTCGGCGACGGTGCGCGCCCACCCCGGCAGGTCGGCCCGGTCGAGCAGCTCGGGCAGGGCGGCCACGGCCAGCCCCCCCAGGGCCCACGCCGGCTGGCGGGCGCGCAGGCGCATGGTCAGCTCCGGATCGGGGGCGAGCACGTAGCCCACCCGCAGCCCGGGGCAGGCGAACAGCTTCGTCAGCGACCCGATGACGACGGCGCCGGCCGCCGCGTCGCCCCGGGTCCAGGTGCCGGTGGCCAGGGGGTAGAAGGCCTCGTCCCACACGGCGGCGTGCTCGCCGGCTCCGGCGAGCAGGCCCGTGGGGTTGTTCGGGTTGGATCGCCACCTGGGTGCGCCCGGGTCGAGGCGCTCGAGGTGCCGGCGGTAGAGCGAGAACTCGGGCTCTTCGACCCAGCCCACGGGCCGCTCGGCGGCGACGAGGGCGATGGCCTCGGCGCCGCCGTTGGTGAGCAGCAGGCGGTCGGTGCTCACGCCGAGCGCCTCGGCCAGGGCGGCGGTGGCCCGCCGATCGTCGGGGTAGCGGCGGAGCGCGGCCGCGTGCCGGCGGGCCAGCGCGGTGGCGTCCGGGGCCGCCGGGTTCAGGCTCACGGAGAGGTCGAGGACGGCGTGCGCCGGGAGGCCGAGCGCGGCGGCTACGGCGGGGCCGTCGCCCCCGTGGGGGCCGGGCGGGGGCAACGCCGTCATGGGGACCTCCCGGAGGCGGCGGTGGCCCGGACCCGCCGGGCGAGCTGGATGCCGGCGGCCGCGACGAGCCAGGCGACCAGCAGGTCCTCCACGTTGCGGGCGAGGGTCACGGCCCGGCGGACGTCGGCGGGCACCGGCCGGGGGCCGGTGCCCAGCCGGGGGCGGTCCTCGCGGCGACCGTTGTAGGCGAGCGGCCCACCCAGCTCGACGCCGAGCGCCGCCGCGAACGCCGCTTCGGCGACCCCGGCGTTCGGCGAGGGGTGGGCGGGGGCGTCGCGCCGGACCACCCGGGCGACGGTGGGCGCCCGGTGCGGGCGAGCCGTGGCGACGAGCAGCGCGGTGAGCCGGGCCGGCACCCACGCAGCGATGTCGTCGGCTCGAGCGGCCGCCCACCCGAACCATCCGTACCGGTCGTCCCGGTGGCCGACCATGGCGTCCATGGTGTTGACCGCCCGGTGGCCCAGCGCGCCCGCCGCCCCCGCCGCGAGCCCCCAGAGCGCCGGCGCCACCACGGCGTCGACGGTGTTCTCGGCCACCGACTCGATGACGGCAGCGGCCACCCCCGATTCGTCGAGCCGGGCGGGATCGCGTCCGCAGAGCGCCGGCAGGGTGCGCCGGGCGGCGTCGAGGTCCCCTGCGGCGAGGTGCCCGTGCACCTCCAAGGCGGTCGCCCGCAGCTGGTTGCCGGCGGCCGCCAGGTAGGTCGCTGCCGCCACCCCGGCCGGCGTGGCCCCGAGCACCCGCCCGGCGCCGGCGCCCACGGCCACGCCGGCGCCGGCGTAGACGAGGCCGCGGCGCCGGTCGTCGGCGTACACCAGGCGCTCCACGGTGCCCATCATCGAACCGAACGCCGCCACCGGGTGGGGCTCGACGCGGGGTTCGCCGAAGCGGCGGTCCGCGAGCAGCCCGGCGGCCACCGCCAGCGCCCGGCGGGGCGCGAGCGGCGCGCGACGGGTGGACCGGCCGGAGCGGATCCGGCTCCGCCACCTGCCACGCGCCCTGGCCGGCGCGCTCACCAGCGGGCCCCGGCGACGACCAGGCCCACCGTCTCGATCACGATCCCGGTGGCACCCAGCACGTCGCCCGTGTAGCCGCCGACGCGGCGCCGGGCGAGGGCGAGCACCCCGGCGCCGCCCACCACGCCGGCGAGCACGGCCGTGGCACCGGCCGCGCCCGCACCGGCCGCCCCGACGGCGGCGGCCGGAACGAGGGCGAGGCCTGCGAGCGGGGCGCCCCGGCCGGCGGCGAACGCCGACGCCAGACCGCCGGCCTCGCGGGCGTACGGCAGCACCCCGGTCGCCGCCGCCATCACCGATCGTGACGCCGCCCAGAGCCCGACCAGCAGCAACGGCTCCGCCGCCAGCGACGCCAGGGCGGCCCAGCGCAGGAGCAGCGCGCCGCTGACTGCGGTGACGCCGAACGCCCCCGTGCGCGGGTCGCGCATGACCTCGAGCCGCCGTCCCCGCTCGAGAGGCGGGAGCAGCCCGTCCGCGGCGTCGGCCAGCCCGTCGACGTGCAGAAGGCCGGTCAGGGCCAGGTCGGCCGCGACCACGACGGCTGCCACGATCAGTGGCGGCCACAGCTGCTCGGCACCCCACCACACGGCCCCCAGCAGCGCGCCGAGCAGGCCGCCCACGACCGGGAACCAGGCGAGGGTCGACCGCCCCGGCGGGCGGGCGGGACCGAGCACGGTCAGGAACCCCAGGGCCGCCAGCATCAGCGGTCGTTCCCGTCGAGGCCGAGCAGGACGCGCAGGTCGCCGTCGTCGAGCGCGGCGACCGGGACGGTGCGGCCGGCGACGGCCAGCAGCACGTGGTCGGCGGCGGCGGCGACCCGCCGGTTCACCTCGCCGAGCGCGTCCCGGAAGCGCCGGCCCACCTCGGTGGCGGGGTGCACGCCCATGCCGACCTCGTCGCTCACCAGGACGGTCGCCCGGGCCTGCTCGCGGCGTGCCGCCAGCACGGCGACGAGCTCGGCGTCGTCGACGGCGAAGTCGCGATGGGATGCCACCCACGTGCCCAGCGAGTCGACCAGCGCCGGGCCGTCGACCCGGGCGAGGACCGCCGCGAGCTCGGCGCCGGCCTCCACCGTGGCCCAGGTCGCCGGCCGCCGGGCGCGGTGGGCGGCGATCCGGGCGGCGAAGTCGTCGTCGGTTGCCACGCCGGTCGCCACGTAGGTGACGGATCCGCCGGTGCCGGCGAGCGCGGCGGCGCAGCGCTCGGCCAGCTCGGACTTGCCCGACCGCGCGCCTCCGAGCACGAGCACGATCACAACGGACCGTTCCGGTCGAGCCAGTCGGCCGTGCCTGCCGCCACGGCGCCGTGCACGGCGCGGGCGATGCGGGCACCCCATCGGGATCGGGGGCCGGCGTAGGGCTCGGCCGGGCCACCGGTGGGGCAGCACACGCACACGGCGTCGCTGGCCGTTCCCGTGCCGGCCACGCCCGCTTCGAGCAGCGCCTGGGTCTTCGCCTCCGTCGCCGTCGCCACCGCGTTCACCAGAGCGGCCTCGCCGAGGCGCACGGGCACCCACACCACGAGGTTCACCGTGCCCGGCCCGCCCGGCTCGTTCTGAGAGGATCTCCTCGCGGCAAGGAAATCCTCACAGAACGGTTCGTCGTCGAGAACGGCGGCCCAGGCCGGGTGGCTGAGCCCCACGGTGGCGTCCGCGACCACACCGCCGTCGGCGCTCCGGCGGACGCGTTCGACCGGCGCCGCCGTGCAGAGCCCCACGCCCGGCCCCCGGCACCCGAGTCCGGCGGCGACGGCGTGGAGGTGGACGTCGGGATCGGTCCGGTCGTAGCCCTTCGGGACCTGGGCGTTGAGCACCCAGCGGCGGACGCCGATGCCGCCGCCGAGCGGCGCCGAGGAGACGGCCAGCACAGGTGACGCCGGCCGCCAGAGCAGCACCGGCTCGTCCCGTCCCTCGTGGTGGTGCCGAGCCACGGTGGGGTGTGGCCAGGGTCTCACGTCGCCGCTCCCGCAGCGATGATCCCGGCCAGGCGGTCGCAGTCGAGGTGCTCGGCCAGCGTGTCGGCCAGCCGGTCGTGGTAGGCGCGGCGCACCGCCGTCATCCTGACGCCCGACGGCGGGCGCCCGCGCCCGGAGCGGGCGGCGACGTCAGCGAGCAGGGCCGAGCGGAACCCGTCCTGCTCGAGCAGCCCATGCAGCCCGGTGCCCCGGATGCGGCCGTCGGCCACGGTGGCACCCTCGCCGTGGCGGCCGTGCTCGTCGTCGAGCGTCACCCAGCCCTCACCGGCGGTCCGCTCGATCCGCCCGTGGCGCATGTCGAAGCCGGTGATCGGCTCGCCCAGCGCGTGCCCCTCGCGCCACCGTTGGAGCTTGCTGTGCCCGAACCGGGTCTTCACCGGGAGCCAGCCCAGCCCCGCGGTCACGACCGGTTGGGGCGACTCGACGGCGTCGTCGACGGTCGTGCCGAGCATCTGGTAGCCGGCGCAGATGGCGAGCACGGCGGCGCCGGAGGCGGCGATCGCCTCGTCGAGGCGGCGGGACCGCAACCAGCCAAGGTCGGCGACCGTCGCCCGGCTCCCCGGCAGGACCACCAGGTCGGGTCGCCCGAGCCCCCGGGCCGACCGGACCAGGCGCACGGCCACGTCGGGCTCGGCTGCGAGTGGCGCCACGTCGCTCGGGTTGGCGAGGTGGGGGTAGGCCACGACGGCCACGTCGACCTCAACATCGTGAGAGCACGGCTGGGCGTGGAGCGCCTCGAGGTCGAGGGAGTCCTCGATGTCCAGCAGGCCGCCACCGAGGTGGGGGAGCACACCCAGCACGGGCACACCCGTGCGGGCCTCGAGGTCCCGCAAGCCAGGGGCGAGCAGCCGGGCGTCTCCCCGGAAGCGGTTCACGATCACGCCCCGTACGCAGCGCCGCAGGCGGTCGGGCAGCAGCGCGAGGGTGCCGACGACGGCTGCCAGCATGCCACCCCGGTCGACGTCGGCCACGAGCAGGGCGGGCAGCCCGGCGGCGGCGGCGAGGGGAAGGTTCGCCAAGTCCCGGTCGAGCAGGTTCACCTCGGCGGCGCCCCCGGCGCCCTCAGCCACGACGACGTCGTGGCGCGCCCGAAGCTCAGCCAGGCAGCGCGCCACGATCGGACGGAGCGTGCTGGTCCGCTCGCCGTAGTCGAGTGCGCCGGTGTCCCCGGCCGGCCGGCCGAGCACCAGCAGGTGGCTGCGCCCGCCGGCGCCGGGCTTCAGCAGGATTGGTGCCATGCGCTCATCTGCGGGCACCCCGGCGGCTTGGGCTTGAGCCCACTGGGCGTGCGGGATCTCGGCACCGTCTGGCGTCAGCCAGGCGTGGTTGGACATGTTCTGGGCCTTGAAGGGCGCCACCCGCACGCCGCTGCGGGTGAGGAGCCGGCACAGGCCCGCGACCACCGTGGACTTTCCCGCGCCGCTGGTCGTACCGCACACCACGACCCCGCCGTGCAGTCCGGTCAGCGGGCTCAATAGTCCACGCCTCGCAGGGCGCGCACACCTTGGTCGTAGGCGTGCTTCACCTTGTGCATCTCGGTGACGGTGTCGGCGACGTCGATCAGCGCGGCGGGGGCGTCCCGGCCGGTGGCGACGACGCTCACGTGCCTCGGGCGGCCGGTGAGGGCGGCCGTCACCTCGGCGATGTCGATCCAGCCCCAGTTCATCGGGTAGGTGATCTCGTCGAGCACGACCAGGCGGTGCTGGCCGGCGGCGATGGTCGCCTGGGCGTGCGCCCACGCCCGGCGGGCAACCTCCCGGTCGATGTCGAGGTCGTCGGACTCCCAGGTGAACCCCTCGCCGATCGTCCACCAGTCGACCCCGAGGCGCCGGCCGATCTTCTCCTCCCCGGTCCGCCACTTGCCGGACTTGAGGAACTGGACGACCGCCACCGGCCAGTCCCGGGCGAGGGCGCGCAGCATCACGCCGAACGCGGCGCTCGACTTCCCCTTGCCGTGCCCGGTGTTCACGAGCACGAGCGACTCGGCGCGCCGCAGCGGGGGAGCGTCGTGCTCGGTGGGGGGCGTCGTGGGATCGCTCGTGGTGCTCATCGCGCCTCCGAAGGTGAGGGTGGGTCCTCGACGGCGGCGCCGCGCACCTTCGGCAGCCGCAGCGGCACCACCACCGGCCCGCCGCCCGGGCCGTCGATGACCTGCACCCGGGCGCCGTAGTGGCGGGCCAGGGCCTGCGGGGTCAGAACGTCGGCGGCGTCGCCGTGGGCGATCACGCGGCCGCCATCGAGCAGCAGCAGCCGGTCGGCGTACTGGCCGGCGAGGGTCAGGTCGTGCATGGTCGACACGATCGTGAG
The DNA here is from genome assembly GCA_004366205.1 of Actinomycetota bacterium. Classification (GTDB taxonomy): domain Bacteria; phylum Actinomycetota; class Acidimicrobiia; order Acidimicrobiales; family CADCSY01; genus SIRW01. Next base: position 31,610 of record SIRW01000108.1, read on the forward strand.
GCCCCGGCTCGCCCGCAGGTGGTCGACGAGCTCGAGGACGTCCTGCTGGTGACCCACGTCGAGGGCAGTGGTGGGCTCGTCGAGCAGCACGAGCGGCGCCGCCTGCGCCAGCGCCCGGGCGAGGTAGGCCCGCTGGCGCTCGCCGCCGGACAACGTCGTCAGCTCCCGCTCGACGAGCGCCTCGAGCTCGAGCAGGGCGATGGCCTCCTCGGCGGCGGCGACATCGGCCGCCCGCTCGGTGCCAAAGCGGGCCAGGTGCGGGGTGCGACCGAGCAGTACGTACTCAGCGACGGTCATGCCCGGCGGGACCACGGGGCTCTGGGCGACGAGGGCGACCGCGCGCGCCCGCTCCCGCCCCCGCAACCCCGCGCCCTCCCGACCGGCGATCCAGACCGAGCCCGCATCGGGGCTCTGGGCGCCGGTGACGACGCGCAGCATGGTCGTCTTCCCGGCGCCGTTGGGTCCGACGACCGCCAGCCACTCGCCCGGCTCGACGTCCACGCTGACCCCGTCGAGGACCCGCCGGCCGCCGAGCGTGACGACGAGGTCACAGCAGGACAGCGCCGCGGTCACGCG
>SIRW01000109.1 GCA_004366205.1 Actinomycetota bacterium
ACCAGACCAACGACGCCCAGGGGCGGGTGATCTACGTCGGCAAGGCGGCGTCCCTGCGCCAGCGCCTGTCGAACTACTTCGCCGACCCCCGGACGCTGCCGTCCCGCACCGCCCAGATGGTGGCCGCCGCCGAGACCGTCGAGTGGATCCAGGTCCGCAACGAGGTCGAGGCGCTCATGCTCGAGTACAGCCTCATCAAGCAGCACCGGCCCCGGTTCAACGTCCGGCTGCGCGACGACAAGAGCTACCCGTTCCTCGCCGTCACCGTCGACGACGAGTGGCCCCGCGCCATGGTCATGCGGGGCCAGAAGCGCAAGGGCGTCCGCTACTTCGGTCCCTACGCCCACGCCTACGCCATCCGCGAGACGCTCGACCTGCTGCTGCGGACCTTCCCGATCCGCACGTGCTCGGACAACAAGCTGAACCGGCACCAGAAGCTGGGCCGGCCGTGCCTCTTGTTCCACATCGAGAAGTGCACGGGCCCGTGCGTCGGCGAGGTCGAGCGCGACGAGTACGACCGGCTCGTCGCCGACCTGATGGAGTTCCTCGACGGGCGCACCGCGCCCGTCATCCGCCGGCTCGAGACGCAGATGGCCGAGGCCGCCGACGCCCTCGAGTTCGAGCGGGCCGCCCGCCTGCGGGACCGGCTCACCAGCGTGCGCCGGGCCGTCGAGAAGCAGCAGATGGTCGTCGACCGCTCCGAGGACCTCGACGTGATCGGCCTGGCCGAGGACGAGCTCGAGGCCGCCGTGCAGGTGTTCTTCGTGCGGCGGGGCCGGGTCGTGGGGCGCAAGGGCTTCACCGTCGACAAGGTCGAGGACCTCGACCGGGCCCAGCTCGTCGCCCGCATCCTCGAGGGCCTCTACTACGAGCCGACCGTCGGTGTGCCCAAGGAGGTGCTCGTCCCCGACCTGCCCGCCGACCTCGACCTGTACGAGGCGTGGCTGACCGAGCTGCGCCAGAGCCGGGTCACGGTGCGGGTGCCGCAGCGGGGCGACAAGCGAGTGCTGCAGGACACCGTCACCCGCAACGCCACCGAGGAGTTCGCCCGGCACCGGCTCAAGCGGGCGAGCGACCACAACAGCCGGGCCCGGGCGCTGCGCGAGCTGCAGGAGCAGCTTGCCCTCCCCGAGGCCCCCCTGCGGATCGAGTGCTTCGACATGAGCCACATCCAGGGCAGCGACTACGTCGGGTCCATGGTCGTGCTCGAGGACGGGCTGCCCAAGAAGGGCGACTACCGGCGCTTCCGGGTGCGCGACGTCCCCGGCAACGACGACTACGCCGCCATGCGGGAGGTGCTGACCCGCCGCTTCGCCGCCTACCTCGACGAGCGGGAGCGGCCCGTCGCCGACCGGCCCGGCAAGTTCGCCTACCCGCCGCAGCTGCTGCTGGTCGACGGCGGGAAGGGTCAGCTCGCCGTGGCGACCGAGGTGCTGGAAGAGCTGGGCCTGGAGGAGGAGATCCCCGCCGCCGCCCTGTCCAAGCGCTTCGAGGAGGTGCACCTGCCGGGGCAGGCCGACCCCGTGCGCATCCCGCGCCAGTCCGAGGCGCTGTACCTGCTCCAGCGGGTGCGGGACGAGGCGCACCGCTTCGCCGTCGCCTACCACCGCCAGCTGCGGGGCAAGCGGATGACCAGGAGCGTGCTCGACGACATCCCGGGGCTCGGCCCGACCCGCAAGAAGCGGCTGGTGAAGGAGCTCGGCGGGGTGGGGGCGGTCAAGCAGGCGTCGCTGGAGGACCTGAAGGCCCTGTCGTGGCTGCCCGACGCCGTCGCCGAGGCCGTGTGGCACAAGATCCACTCGCCGGGGGAGGGGTCGATGGCGGGCGGCGGCGGGCGTGGCGGTGCACGGGGCCTCGGTACCGGCGGCGGGCGGGTCGGGGACTGGATCGACCGCTGAACCCCGCTGGCAGCGGGGTCGGCCGGGGTCGGTGCTGCCTCGTGGCGAGCGCGACGCGGCGTGGCCGCTTGCCACACGAACAGCGGGCAGAATTGGCGGGCTGCGCGCCACTCGAGTCCGGAAAAGCTGGTCCCGATGCGACTCGAGCCGGCAGCGTGAGCTGGGGTTTGGATCAGGGCCCCTGGCAGGTACACGGACAGTAGGACGAGAATTCACAGTGAGTGGTCGAGGAGCGGCACGTGGCAGAGGATCGGGAGCCGGTCGGGGGACAGGCCCTCATCGAGGGCGTGATGATGCGGCGGGTCGACGTCTGGGCGGCGGCGGTGCGGCTGCGGGACGGCTCCATCGAGGTCGACCACAACGCGATCCCGCCGGGCCGGCTCGACCGGTGGCGGAAGATCCCGTTCGTGCGGGGGACCTTCGTGCTCGCCCAGTCGGTGCGCATCGGCTTCCGGGCCATGACCTGGGCCGCCAACAAGAACGAGTCGAGCGGCAAGGGCTTCTCGACCATCGGCATCGTGCTGTCCACCATCGTCGCCCTGACCGGGCTGATCCTGGTGTTCCAGCTGTTCCCGGCGGCGCTCGCCAAGTGGCTCGGCATCGAAGGGGCAGCGGCGTTCAACCTGTTCGAAGGGCTCGTCCGGCTGGTGCTGTTCGTCGCCTACATCGGCTTCATCGCCCGGGCGGCCGACATCCGCCGGGTGTTCCAGTACCACGGCGCCGAGCACAAGGCCGTCAACGCCTACGAGGCCGGCGTGCCGCTCGTGCCCGCCGAGGTGCAGCGCTTCAGCCGCCGGCACACCCGCTGCGGCACCACGTTCATCCTGTGGGTGCTGGTGCTGGCCATCGTGGTCAACAGCACCTTCGGGCACCCGAGCTGGGCGGTGCTGGTGGCGTCGCGGATCCTCACGATCCCGATCGTGGCCGGCCTCGCCTACGAGCTCATCCGCTGGTCCGCCCGGGTCTGGCACAAGCGCTGGGTGCGCACGGTCATGACCCCGGGCCTGTGGCTCCAGGACCTCACCACCCGTGAACCCGACGACGACCAGGTCGAGGTGGCCATCGCCGCCCTCCGGGCCGTCCTCCCCACCGGCGATCCGCTGCGGGAGGGTGGTCATGTCCCGGCCTGACGTCCTGGTCCCACCGTCCGCCGCCGGTCCCGCCCGGGTGCTCGACCGTCCCGACGACGACCGCCGCCTCGTGGTGGGGATCGCCGCCATCGTCGTGCTCGCCGAGATCGCCTCGGTTGCCCTGCGGGGAACGGGCTCGATCTGGGTCGGGCGGATCCCGGTGTCCCTCGCGGTCCTGCCCGGGTGCTCGACCGTCCCGACGACGACCGCCGCCTCGTGGTGGGGATCGCCGCCATCGTCGTGCTCGCCGAGATCGCCTCGGTTGCCCTGCGGGGGACGGGCTCGATCTGGGTCGGTCGGATCCCGGTGTCCCTCGCGGTCCTGCCCGGACTCGTCCTGCTCGCCGCCGTCGGGCCCCGCCGGCTGCTGGGGCACAAGGACTGGAGCGGCCACCCCGTCGTGTTCTGGGTGGTCAGCCTGGGGGTCCTCGTCGCCGCCGCCATCCTGTTCACCCAGGGCCCGGGACAGTGGCGTGAGGCGGGCGGCCTGTTCGCCGCCGCGCTCGCCGAGGAGCTCGTCTACCGGCTGGCGGCGCCGGTGTTCATCGCCGCCCTGCTCGTACGCGTCGGCGTGCGGGTACGGCTGGCGAGCATCACCGGGTTCGTCGCCGCGGGCGTGTGGTGGATCCTGCTGCCCGGCCACGTCGACCAGATGCACCGTCCCATGGTCGTGGCCGCGTTCGTGGCCGCCGCCGTCCTGTTCGCCCTGGTGGTGATCCGCTCGGGGTCGCTGCTCGCCGCCACGGTCGTGCACGCCACCATGAACCTGCTGACGTTCGCCCAGTGGGGCGGCATCGTCGATCCCGCCGCCCGCCAGCTCGTCGTGGCGATCCTGCTCGGCCTCATGGTGTTCGTGTTCGCCCCACCCAGACGCCGCCGTCGGCGCCACGAGCGCGCCGAGCCCGACCGGCCCGACGACGTGATCGACCTGCGGGACCGGGACGACGAGGTGGTCGACCTGCGGGACGAAGCGGCGGCATCCGAGGCTCCGGACACCGTTACACCCCAGCGGTAGGCTGGGAGCGCCACTTCCCCTGGCATCCCACGACCAGGAGAAGCGGACATGTCGGAGAAGGACCGGCGCCAGATCCACGACGAGCTCAGGCAGTGGCTGAGCGACGAAGCTGCGGACAAGCTGATGGCCCGATTGCCCGAACAGGACTGGACCGACGTCGTGCGGCAGCGCGACATGGACCTCCTGCGGGCCGAGCTCCACGCCGACATGGCCGGGCTGCGGGTCGAGCTGCTCGACGAGATGCGCAAGCTGTCGCATCGGATGGACCGGCTCGAGGCCCGAGTCGACGGGCTCGAGACCAAGATCGACGGTGCCGAGGCCCGAGTGGGCGCCCGGATCGACCGGGTGGAGGCCCGGATCGACTCGCTGGACGCGCGGATCGACTCGCTGGACGCGCGGATCGACAAGCTGGACGCGCGGATCGGCGGGTTGATGCCGCGGTTGCTGCTCGCCCAGTTCGCCGGGTCGTTGGTGGCGGTGGGGGCGGTGCTGGGCGGCATCCGGCTGCTGGGGTGAGTCCGCCGGGAACAGGCGACCACGTCGGCCACGACGACCTGTGGGAGACCCACGCCGGGTGGTGGCAGGCGGGGTTCACCGAGGAGGCCGACCCCGAGTACGTCGAGCAGATCGTGCCCATGGCGGCGCAGCACCTGGCCGGTGCCTCCCGCGTGCTGGACGTGGGCTGCGGCGAGGGCCAGCTCACCCGGCTGGCGGCGAGCGACGCCGTCGGGGCCGCCACCGCCATCGGCGTCGATCCGACCTGGGCGCAGCTGCGGGCCGCCTCCGAACGGGGCGGGTCACGTGAGGGCAGCACAGCGACCTACGCTCGGGCGGGCGCGGCGCACCTGCCGTTCGCCGACGGGAGCTTTGACGCGGTCGTCGCGTGCCTGGTGTTCGAGCACATCGTCGACGTGGACGAGGCGCTCGCCGAGGTGGGGCGGGTCCTGCGCCCGGGCGGGCGGTTCCTGTTCTTCCTCAACCACCCCCTGCTTCAGGCGCCGGGGTCGGGCTGGATCGACGACCACGTGCTCGACCCACCCGAGCAGTACTGGCGCATCGGCCCCTACCTGGTGGAGGACCACGCCGTCGAGGAGGTGGAGAAGGGCGTGTTCATCCCGTTCATCCACCGGCCGCTGTCGCGCTACGTGAACGCCATGGCCGCCGCGGGCCTGGTCATCGAGCGCATGGAGGAGCCCGCCCCCCCACGGGGGTTCCTCGAGCGGGCGCCGGAGTACCGCGACGCCGCCACGATCCCCCGGCTGCTGTTCCTGCGGGCAGGTAGGGTGGGTCCAGGGCGATGAGCGAGTTCATCATGATCACCGGGATGTCCGGGGCGGGCCGCACCAAGGCGGCCAAGTCCCTCGAGGACCTCGGGTGGTTCGTCATCGACAACATGCCGCCGGCGCTCATCCCCAAGGTCGCCGAGCTGGCCCAGGCGCCGGGATCCAGCATCGACCGGGTGGCGCTCGTCGTGGGCACCCGCGCCTACCTGGACGAGGTCATGCCCGCCATCGCCGACCTCCGATCGGGCGGCGCCCGGGTGCGCGTCCTGTTCCTCGAGGCCAGCGACGAGGTGCTGATCCGCCGCTACGAGGAGAACCGCCGCCGCCACCCGCTCGACGACGAGGAGGCGCCGTCCGGGCTCGCCGACACCATCGAGCGGGAGCGGGCCGCCCTCGAGCCGGTGAAGGCCGAGGCCGACGTGGTGGTCGACACGAGCGACCTCAACGACCACCAGCTTCGGGAGCGGCTCGTCGAGCTGTTCGGCGGTGACAGCCCGGCGGCGGGCATGCAGACCACGGTGGTCTCCTTCGGCTACAAGCACGGCCTGCCCCTCGACGCCGACATGGTGCTCGACTGCCGCTTCCTGCCGAACCCGCACTGGGTGGACGAGCTGCGCCCCCACACGGGCCTCGACCCCGACGTGCGGTCCTACGTCATGGGCTTCAAGGAGACCGGCGAGTTCCTGAAGCGCCTCGAGAAGCTGCTCGACCTGCTGCTGCCCGCCTACGTCGCCGAGGGCAAGAGCTACCTGACCATCGCCGTGGGCTGCACCGGCGGGCGTCACCGGTCGGTGGTGATCGCCGAGGAGCTGGGGCGCGTCCTGCGCCGGCGTGGGTACGACCCCAACGTGACGCACCGTGACGTCGAGAAGTGAGCGCGGCGTGAGCCCCCGCGTCGTCGCCATCGGCGGCGGGCACGGGCTCGCGGCCAGCCTACGAGCCGCCCGCCGCTACGCGGGCGCCGTCACCGGCATCGTGGCGGTCGCCGACGACGGGGGGTCGTCGGGCCGGCTCCGCCAGAGCCTGGGCGTGCCGCCGCCGGGTGATCTGCGCAAGTGCCTGGTCGCGCTCGCCGACGACGGCCTGGCCGTCACCCGGGCGTTCGAGCACCGCTTCGGCGCCGGCGAGCTCGAGGGGCACGCGCTCGGCAACCTCGTGCTGGCCGGCCTGTGGGAGGAGACCGGCGACCTCATCGCCGCGGTCGACGAGGCCGCCCGCATCCTGGGCGTCACCGGCCGCGTGCTGCCCGCCACGTGCGAGACCGTCGTGCTGAAGGGCGACGTGGGCGGCCAGGCGGTGGAGGGGCAGGTGGCGCTGCAGAACAGCGGCGCCATCCGCCGCATCTCGCTCGTGCCCGCCGACCCCGCCGCGCCCCCGGACGCGCTCGAGGCGCTCGCCACCGCCGACCAGGTGGTGATCGGACCCGGCTCGCTCTACACCAGCGTGCTGGCCGCCGCCGTGGTGCCCGCCCTGCGCGACGCCATCGCCGTCACGACGGGGCGGGTCGTCTACGTGTGCAACCTGCGCCCCCAGGAGCCCGAGACGGCGGGGCACACCGTCGCCGACCACGTCGAGGCCCTCGCCGCCCACGACGTGCGCGTCGACGTCGCCCTGGTGCACCAGCCGCTGGCGGGCATGGCGCTCGGCGATGTCACCGTCCCCGTGCACGCCGCCGACCTGGCCCGGCCCAACGGCCTGGCCCACGACCCCGAGAAACTGGCAGCTGCCCTGGCCGATCTGGTCGGATAGCGGCGCAACGACACAGGAGGAACGACACCCATGACCATCCGAGTCGGGATCAACGGCTTCGGGCGCATCGGCCGCAACTTCTACCGGGCGGCCCGCCAGCAGGGCGCGGCCATCGAGATCGTCGCCGTCAACGACCTCGGCTCCGTCGACACCATGGCGCACCTGCTCCAGCACGACTCGGTCTACGGCCGCCTCGACGACCAGGTCACCGTCAAGGCCGACACGATCAGCGTCGGCGGCGCCGACATCCGCGTCCTCGCCGTGCGCGACCCCAAGGAGCTGCCCTGGTCGGACCTGGGCGTCGACGTCGTGGTCGAGTCCACCGGCATCTTCACCGATCGCGACAAGGCCGCCATGCACCTCGACGCCGGCGCGCCCCGGGTCGTGGTGTCCGCGCCGTCCAAGGGAGCGGATGCCACGTTCGTGATCGGCGTCAACGAGGACACCTTCGATCCCGACGCCCACAAGGTCGTCTCCAACGCAAGCTGCACCACCAACTGCTTCGTGCCGCTGGTCAAGGTGCTCGACGACGCCTTCGGCGTGCAGAACGGCTTCATGACCACCGTGCACGCCTACACCGGCGACCAGATGCTCGTCGACGGCCCCCACAAGGACCTGCGCCGGGCCCGGGCGGCGGCCATCAACATCGTCCCCACCTCCACCGGCGCGGCCCGCGCCACGTCGCTCGTGATGGAGGCGATGAAGGGCCGCCTCGACGGCACGGCCCTGCGGGTCCCCGTGCCCGACGGGTCGATCACCGACTTCGTGGCCGTGCTGAACGAGGAGGTCGACGCCGGCCAGGTGAACGCCGCGTTCGAGGCCGCCGCCAGCACCGGCCCGCTCGCCAAGGTGCTGGAGTACTCCTCGGCGCCGCTGGTGTCGACCGACATCATCGGCTCGCCGGCCAGCTGCACGTTCGACAGCGAGCTCACCATGGCCAACGGCAACCTGGTGAAGGTCTGCGGCTGGTACGACAACGAGTGGGGCTACTCGAACCGGCTCGTCGAGCTGACCGCCATCGTCGGTGCCGCCAACCAGTAGCGCCCGGCCGATGACCGTTCCCCAGCTGGAGGACCTGCCGGACCTCGAGGGCCGGCGGGTCCTGCTGCGCGCCGACTTCAACGTCCCTCTCGACGCCGACCGCCACATCACCGACGACCTCCGCATCCGGGCCGCCCTCCCCACCATCGACTGGCTGCTCGAGCGAGGTGCCGAGGTGGTCGCCTGCACCCACCTCGGCCGCCCCAAGGGCGCGCCCGACCCCAGGTACTCGGTCGAGCCCGTCCGGGTGCGCCTCGGCGAGCTCGCCCCGGGCGTCGAGCTCATGGAGAACCTGCGCTTCGACCCGGGTGAGACGGCGAACGACCCGGCCTTCGTCGAGCGGCTGATCGCCGGGTTCGACGCCTACGTGAACGACGCCTTCGGGGCGTCGCACCGCGCCCACGCCTCGATCGTCGGGCCGCCCCGCACGCTGCCCTCGGCCGCCGGGCGCCTGCTCGCCCGCGAGGTCGAGGTGCTCGGTGGCCTGCGCGCCGACCCAAAGCGCCCGTTCGTGGCCGTGCTCGGCGGCGCCAAGGTCAGCGACAAGCTCGGCGTCATCGAGGCGCTGCTCGACCTGGTCGACACGCTGCTGATCGGCGGGGGCATGGCCTTCACCTTCCTCGCCGCCGCCGGGCACCAGGTGGGCGACTCGCTGCTCGAGGCCGACCACATCGACACGTGCCGGCGCCTGCTCGCCGGTGGCGGGAAGATCCTGGTGCCCGAGGACCTCGTCGCCCTCGGCCCCGGCGGCGAGATCGGGAACCCCGACGCCGGAGGCGAGGTCCGCACCACCGGCCCCGACGTGCCCGCCGGCTGGCGGGGCGTCGACATCGGCCCCGGCACCGCCGCCGCGTTCGGCGACGCCATCGCCGAGGCCCGCACCGTGTTCTGGAACGGCCCCATGGGTGTCTTCGAGGATCCCCGCTTCGCCGCCGGGACCATCGCCGTCGCCCAGGCGTGCGCCGACACCCGGGCGTTCACCGTCGTCGGTGGCGGCGACTCGGCCGCGGCCGTGGCCCAGCTGGGCTTCGCCGCCGGCATCGACCACGTCTCCACCGGCGGCGGGGCGTCGCTCGAGCTGCTCGAGCGGGGCGACCTGCCCGGCCTCGAGGCCCTGCGAGGAGCGCCCAATGCCCGCTGACCGCAAGCCGTTGATCAGCGGCAACTGGAAGATGCACCACAACCACTACGAGGCGATCCAGACGGTACAGAAGCTGGCGTTCCGCCTCCACCCCGACGACTACGAGGACGTCGACGTCTCGGTCCACCCCCCGTTCACCAACCTCCGCAGCCTCCAGACGCTGATCGACGCCGACAAGCTGCCGATCCTCCTCGGCGCCCAGCACTGCCACTGGGAGCCCAAGGGCGCCTTCACCGGGGAGGTCAGCGCCGAGATGCTGGCCAAGCTCGGCGTCACCCTCGTCATCGCCGGGCACTCCGAGCGCCGGCAGCTGTTCGGCGACACCGACGAGCTGGTCAACAAGCGGGTGAAGGCGATCCTGGCTGCGGGGATGACGCCGATCGTGTGCGTGGGCGAGACCCTCGAGCAGCGGGAGGCGGGGGAGACCGAGGCCGTGGTCGAGGACCAGGTGCGAGCCGGCCTCCAGGGCCTGAAGCCCGACCAGGTGGCCGGGCTCGTCGTCGCCTATGAGCCGGTGTGGGCCATCGGCACCGGCCGCAACGCCACGCCCGAGGACGCCCAGGCCGTGTGCGCCCACGTGCGGGCCGTCGTGGGCGACCTCGCCGGCCGGGATGCCGCCGAGGCGGTGCGGATCCAGTACGGTGGCTCGGTCAAGCCCACCAACGCCGCCGAGCTGATGGCCCAGCCCGACGTCGACGGTGCCCTGGTGGGCGGCGCCAGCCTCGACGCCGACGACTTTGCGCGCATCGTGCAGTACCGGCACGTGACGTAGTTCGCGGCTCGTCCACTGCTACTTTTCCGCCTGTCGAGTCCCGCCCAGGAGATCCCTGCCGTGCTCACCGCCGCCATCGTCGTGATCCACGTGATCGTGTCGTGCCTGATGATCCTGCTCATCCTGCTGCACAGCGGGCGCGGCGGCGGTCTGTCCGACATGTTCGGCGGCGGCATGGGGAGCGCGGCGGCGGGCTCGACGGTCATGGAGAAGAACCTCTCCCGCATCACCGTGGTGGTGGCGATCACCTTCGCCTTTTCCACGGTGATCCTGGCCCTCCGGTTGCAGTAAGGGGCGACCAGCCGGGAGCCGACCCCGAAACCCCACAAGGAGACCCTGCAACGTGACGAGAGACCGATCGCTACTCACCAAGCTGCTGGCGTTGCTGGCAGTGCTGTCGCTCGTGGCGGCGGCCTGCGGCGACGACAACGGGGTCGCCGACCCGACCGACCCCAACGGCGACGTCGAGGAGGGCGGTGAGATCGTGGTCGCCGCCACCCAGGAGATCACGAGCTTCAACACCAACACCTCGGCCCACAACCTGTTCTGGGGCGCCCAGATCGTCCAGCAGATGTGGCCCTCCCCGGGCCGGGCGACCCCCGACTTCGAGATCGAGTGGACGCTGCTCGAGGAGGCCCCCGAGGTGGTCTCCGAGGACCCGTTCACCGTGGAGTGGCGGATCCGTGAGGAGGCCGCCTGGGACGACGGCACGCCCGTGTCCTTCGACGACTTCGAGTACTACTGGCGGGCCTGCAACGGCCGGGTCGACGAGGGCGAGCCCAGCGTGGTCGACGAGGAGACCGGCGAGGAGACCACCGGCATCGACTGCGCCGCCACCGCCGGCTACGAGCTCATCGAGTCGATGGAGTCCGAGAACGACGGCAAGCTCGTGCGGGCCGTCTTCTCCGACGTCTACGTCGACTACGAGGGCCTGTTCGGCACCATGCCGCCCAGCCACATCGCCTACGACTCCGACGATCCGTGGGAGTTCTGGAACACGGGCTTCAACGACGAGCCCTTCGCCTCGGCGGGCCCCTGGCGCTTCGAGGAGTGGAACCGCGGGAACTACCTCATCCTCGTGCGCAACGAGAACTACTGGGGCGAGCCGGCCAAGCTCGACCGCATCATCTTCCGGTTCGTCGACGAGGACGCCGCGCCCGACGCGTTGCGCAACCGCGAGGTCAACGTGATCTCGCCCCAGCCCCAGATCGACCTCGTGCAGCAGGTCGAGGGCTTCGACGGGGTGAGCCACTCGATCAAGGCCGGACCCACCTTCGAGCACCTGACGTTCAACCTGCGCAACCAGTTCCTCGCCATGCCCGAGGTCCGCGAGGCCCTGGCTTTGGCGCTGGACCGCCAGGAGATCGTCGACGCGCTCATCGGCCCGTTCGATCCCGACCTCGAGCCGCTCGGCAACCGCATCTTCGTCGCCAACCAGCCCGAGTACGTGGACAACACGCCCGCCGGCCTGGGCGAAGGCGACGTCGAGGCCGCCCGCCAGCGCCTCGAGGACGCCGGGTTCACCGAGGGCCCGGGTGGCGTCTACCAGCTCGACGGCCAGCCGCTGGCGCTGCGCATCAGCACCACCGGCGGCAACCCCCGCCGTGAGCGTGCCCAGGAGCTGATCATCGACCAGCTCGGCCAAGCGGGCTTCGACATCACCGTCCGCAACCTGCCGGGCTCGGACGCGTTCGACCTGTTCTTCCCGCCGGGCGGCGAGGAGCCGGACTTCGAGATCGCGCTGTTCGCCTGGGTGGGGACGCTGTTCCCGACCTCGGGCGTGCCGCAGATCTACGGCACCGGCAGCGGCTCGAACGCCGGCGCGTACTCCAACGAGCAGGTCGACGCCCTGGCCGAGGAGGCGCTGCGCACCGTCGACGCCGACGAGCGCAACGACATCCTCAACCAGATCGACGCCATCCTGTGGGAGGACCTGCCCACGATCCCGCTGTACCAGCTGCCGTCGTTCCTCGCCTGGAGCGACGACTACACGGGCCTGGACGACAACCCCACCACCGCCGGGTTCACCTGGAACACGGAGGAGTGGGCCCGCCGGGCGCGCTGACCGGACCGACGACGAGCGACAGGTGGGGGCCCGGAGACGGGCCCCCACCGTCGTTCCCGACGATTGTTGAGCCGAGGAAGCCCACGACGTGACCGGCTTCATCCTGCGGCGGTTCCTGATCTCCATCCCGTTGGTGATCGTCGCCAGCTTCGTGGTGTTCGTCCTCGCATCCCTCGGCGACCCGCTCGCCGAGCTGCGGATGAACCCGAACGTCTCCGAAGCCACGATCCGCGTCCGCGAGGCCCAACTGAACCTCGACCGGCCCATCCCCGTGCGCTACGGGCTGTGGATCAGCGACGCCGCGCGGGGAGACCTGGGTCGCTCGTCGCAGACCAACGAGCCGGTCTGGGACATCCTCAAGCGGCGCATCCCCGTGACGCTGCGCCTGGTCGTGGCCGCCTCGATCCTCGCCGCGCTGATCGGCATGGCCGTGGGCGTGGTGGCGGCGGTGCGGCAGTACTCCAAGTTCGACTACGGCGCCACGTTCGCGGCGTTCGTGTTCTTCTCCATGCCCGTGTTCTGGCTGGCGGCGGTCCTCAAGGACGTGGGCATCCGCATCAACCAGGCGGTGGGGAGACGCATCTTCTTCACCGTCGGGGAGGCGACCCCCGGCCTGGATGCCGGGTTCATCGGCACGTGGATGGACCGCCTCGGCCACATGCTCCTGCCGGCCACGGCGCTGATCCTGATCCAGATGGCGGCGCTGTCGCGCTTCCAGCGGGCCTCGATGCTCGACGTCATCAACTCCGACTACATCCGCACGGCTCGCGCCAAGGGCCTGTCGGAGGGCCGCGTCATCGTGGTGCACGCCATGCGCAACGCCCTCATCCCGGTCACCACCCTGCTCGCCATCGACTTCGGTGCGATCATCGGCGGTGCGATCATCACCGAGACGATCTTCTCCTGGCGAGGGATGGGCGTGCTGTTCCTGGATGCCGTGGCCCACCGGGACGTGAACGTCATCCAGGGCTGGCTGCTCGTGACGGCCATCTCGGTCATCGTGTTCAACCTCATCGCCGACATCCTCTACGGCGTGCTCGACCCCAGGATCAGACGTGGCTGACGACACCGAACGACGACCCGCCACCCCGCCGTCCGAGGCGCCCACCGCGACCGGGCAGGAAGTGCCCTCGGTCGAGCGCTTGGCCGACTTCGACGAGCAGCCCCACCTGCTCGAGGAGCTCGGCGTCGAGGCCCGCTCGCAGTGGCGGATGGTGCTCGGCCGGTTCCTCGGCCACCGGCTGGCCATGGTCAGCCTGTGCCTGCTCGTGTTCATGTTCCTGCTGTCCCTCGCCGGAGGCCGCTTCTGGACCTACGGCTACACCGACCGGGTGCCCGGCGCCTTCTCGCAGCCGCCGTCGTTGTCGCATCCCTTCGGCACGAACGAGATCGGCCGTGACGGGTTCGCCATGGTCCTGCGGGGCGCGCAGAAGTCGCTGCAGGTGGCGATGATCGTCGCGGTGGTGTCGACGCTCATCGGCACGATCATGGGCGCCCTCGCCGGGTACTACCGGGGCCTGCTCGACGCCGTGCTCATGCGCGTCACCGACCTGTTCCTGATCTTCCCCGCACTGGTGCTGCTCATCGTGCTCGCCCGGGAGTTCAGCACCCAGGGCATCCTCACGCTCGCGCTGCTCATCTCGGCCTTCGGCTGGATGTCGCTCGCCCGCATCGTGCGGGGCGAGTTCCTCTCACTGCGCGAGCGCGAGTTCGTGGAAGCCGCCCGCGCGCTCGGCGCCTCGGACCGGCGCATCATCTTCCGGCACCTGCTCCCGAACGCCACCGGCCCGATCATCGTCAACGCCACCCTGCTCGTCGCCGTGGCCGTGCTCATCGAAGCCGCGCTGTCGTTCCTCGGCTTCGGGGTGCAACCCCCCGACACATCGCTCGGCAAGCTCGTGGCCGACGGCGTGCCCGCGGCGCGCACCCGCTGGTGGTTGTTCTACCTACCCGGCCTGTACCTCGTGGTGATCGTGCTGTGCGTGAACTTCGTGGGCGACGGCCTGCGCGACGCCTTCGACCCCCAGCAGCAGAAGGTGCGCGAGTGAGCACAGCCGGCTGGAGCGGCAGGGCGGCGGGACCGCCGATCCTCGAGGTCGAGGACCTGCACGTCACGTTCTCGACCCCCGACGGGCCCGTGCATGCCGTGCGGGGCGTCGACCTCGAGCTGCGGGCCCACGAGTCGCTCGGCATCGTGGGCGAGTCGGGCTCGGGCAAGTCGGTGACGATGCTCGCCGTCATGGGCCTGCTCGCCCGCAACGCCACCGTCACCGGGTCGATCCGCTTCGAGGGCGAGGAGCTCGTCGGCCGTACGAACAAGCAGCTGCGCCCCTACCGGGGGGAGAAGCTGTCGATGATCTTCCAGGACCCGATGACCTCGCTCAACCCCGTGCTGTCGATCGGCTACCAGATCGCCGAGATCGTGCGGGCCCACCGGGACGTGAGCCGCGAGGACGCGCAGGCCCGGGCCGTCGAGCTGCTCGAGCTCGTCGGCATCCCCAACGCCCGGGAGCGGGTCAAGCAGTACCCGCACGAGTTCTCGGGCGGCATGCGCCAGCGGGCGATGATCGCCCTCGCCATCGCCAACGACCCCGCCGTGCTCATCGCCGACGAGCCCACCACGGCCCTCGACGTCACGATCCAGGCCCAGGTGCTCGAGGTGATCCAGCGGGTGCAGGAGGTAACCGGCACGGCGCTGGTGCTCATCACCCACGACCTCGGCATCGTCGCCCGCACCGTCGATCGCGTCATGGTCATGTACGCGGGCCGTCCCGCCGAGAAGGGGGAGGTGCTCAGCACCTTCGAGGCGCCCCGCCACCCCTACACGCTCGGGTTGCTGCGCTCGCTGCCCCGCCTGCACCTGCGGGGCATGGAGCTCGAGCCCATCCCCGGGAACCCGCCGAGCATGCTGGCGCCGCCGCCGGGCTGCCCGTTCCACCCACGCTGCGCCCACTCCCAGGGGCGCGAGCGCTGCCGCACCGAGGTGCCCGAGCTGCGGCTCATCGAGACCAACGGGCAGATGGCGGCTTGCCACTTCGCCGAGGAGCTCCGCGACGAGGAGGTGATCCCCTCGTGAGCGAGCAGCCCGCCGGCGCAGAAGCCGTCGCGACCAGCGACGGCGAGGCCCGCATCGAGGTGCCGGGCCCGCCACCGGGGGTCAGCGCCGCCCCGCTCGTCGAGGTTCGGGAGCTCGTCAAGCACTTCCCGGTGCGCGGCGGAGGCGTGCTGCGCCGCTTGGTCGGCGAGGTGCAGGCCGTTTCGCGCGTCTCGTTCGACCTGTACCCGAAGGCGACGCTCGGGCTGGTGGGCGAGTCGGGCTCGGGCAAGTCGACCACGGGCCGCTGCATCCTGCGGCTGCACGAGCCCACGTCGGGGTCGGTGCGCTTCGAGGGGCGCGAGGTCACGACCCTGCGGCGGCGCGACCTGCGCACGCTGCGGCGGGAGATGCAGATCGTCTTCCAGGACCCCTACGCCAGCCTCGACCCGCGCATGACCGTGAGCTCGATCGTGGGCGAGGCGCTGGTGATCCACGGTCGCACCGAGGGCCGCAAGGACCGGGTGCGCGAGCTGCTCGACCTTGTCGGCCTGAACCCTGAGCACGGCAACCGCTACCCCCACGAGTTCTCGGGCGGGCAGCGGCAGCGCATCGGCATCGCCCGGGCCCTCGCGCTCGACCCCCGGGTGCTGATCCTCGACGAGCCCGTGTCCGCCCTCGACGTGTCGATCCAGGCCGGCGTCATCAACCTGCTCGAGCGGTTGCAGGACGAGCTCGACCTCAGCTACCTGTTCGTCGCCCACGACCTGTCCGTGGTGCGCCACGCGTCTGACCAGGTGGCGGTGATGTACCTCGGCAAGATCGTCGAGATCGCCGACACCGACGCCCTGTACCAGTGGCCCGCCCACCCCTACACCCAGGCGCTGCTGTCGGCCGTGCCCGTGCCCGACCCCCGCCGTGAGCGGGAGCGACGCCGCATCGTGCTGACCGGTGACATCCCGAGCCCCATCAACCCGCCGTCGGGCTGCCGGTTCCGCACCCGGTGCTGGAAGGCGCAGGAGATCTGCGCCCAGGTCGAGCCCGACCTCGTCGACCGGGGCCAGGGCCACCCGGTGGCCTGCCACTTCGCCGAGACCGTCGACGTGCTGTGACCCCGACGCGACGCCCGGGCTCCCAGCTGTCGCCCACCCTGCGGCGGATCGTGGTGGTGGCGCCGCTCGTCGTGCTGCTCGCGGCGGTCATCGTCCTGCTGGTCGGCGTGGGGGACGGCGACGGCGACGGCCCACCGCCAGGAGGCGAGGCCTTCCCGACGACGACGACCGACCCCGACGCCGTCGTTGGGGGCGTGCTCCGCCTCGGCATCGAGAGCCCCGCCACGCTCGACCCCGCCCGAGCCCGGCCCGTGCCGATCTCCGAGCCGCTGGTGGCCGGCCTGCTGTTCGACGGGCTCACCGGCATCGACGCCACCTCCGGGGAGGTGGTGCCCGCGCTCGCGGAGTGGTGGGACCACGAGGAGCACCGTGTGTGGCGGTTCCGGTTGCGGCAGGGCGTCACCTTCCACGACGGATCGCTGATCACCGCCGGCGACGTGGTGTTCTCGCTGGAGCGGGTGATCGACGACCCCGAGTCGCCCAGCGCTCTCGCACTCGAGATCGTGGCCGGCGTCGAGGCCGAGACCGACCGCCACGTCCGCATCGAGCTGCTCGAGCCCCTCGCCGACTTCCCGAGCGTGCTGACGAACCCCGCCCTCGGGATCGTGCCCCAGGCGCTCGTGGAGGCCGACCCGTCCGGGTTCGCGGCGGCGCCGGTGGGCTCGGGCCCGCTCATGATCGACGAGGTCGCCGACGACGTGCTCCGGCTGGTCCCGGCCGGCGGGGTCGACGCCTACCTCGAGGGCGTCGAGCTGCACCGCTTCGCCGACGTCGCCGCCGCCTACGCCGCGTTCGAGCGCGAGCTGGTCGATTGGAGCCTGGTGCCCGCCGAGCGCGCCGCCGAGGCCGCCGAACGCCACGGCGACGACGGGTACCGGCCCTATCAAGCCGTGCTCTTCTACGGCATCGACGTCGACGCCCAGTACCTCGCCGACGCCCGGTTCCGGGAGGCGATCGTGCGGGCGGTGAACGCGGGGCGGGTGAGCGAGCTCGCGTACGAGGGCACGCTGCTGCACCTCACGGGGCCGGTCCCCGCCGGCGTGCCGGGCCACCAGCCTGACGCGTGCAAGGAGCGCTGCGGGCACCACCAGGCCCGGGCCCGGCAGCTCGTCGCCGCCGCCTTCCCGGACGGCGCGCCCGTGGTCGAGATCGCCTTCGACGAGGGGGGGCGCCAGGACGCGGTGGCCGCCGCCTTGCAGGACATGCTCCAGGCCGTCGACATCCCCGTGCGCCTCCGACCGATGCCGTTCGAGGAGTACAAGACGTTCGTGGCCAGCGGGCAGCAGCAGGTGTTCCGGCTGGGGTGGACGGGCTCGTACCCGTCGCCCGACGCCTACCTCGTGCCGCTGTTCCGCACCGGCTCGCCCGACAACGTCACGTCGCTCAGCAAGCCCGAGGCCGACCAGCGGTTGGCGCTCGCCCGCACCAGCGATGACCCCGACGAGCGTCGCGAGCTCTACCGTCAGGCCGAGCGCCAGGTGATGGCCGAGCTGCCGATCATCCCGATCGGCCAGTTCCAGATCCTCTCGGTGGCCCGCCCCGAGGTGCGGGGCCTGGTCATGGCCATCGACGGCACGTTCGATCCCACCGCCGTCTGGCTCGCGGGCGACCGCTGACGCTGCGGCTGGCGGTCCCGGACGATGGGATCGGGCGGGCGCCGCGCTATCGTTGCCCCCTGCGCCGGCCCCCTGCCGGCGACCACGTCGGAGTGGCGGAATAGGCAGACGCGCTAGGTTGAGGGCCTAGTCCCCGTTAAGGGGGTGGGGGTTCAAGTCCCCCCTCCGACACCACCAAGTGGGAACCCTCCCACTTCCGTGTTCCGCCCGTCCCGACCGGGCATTCCACCCGCCCCGGGCCCGGTGCCAGCGCCGCCTCGGGTGTCTCGTCCTTGCCCTTAGACTGCGCCGATGATAACCTGGGTTATCAGACAGCGGGAGGCCGTGCCCATGTCAGCAAGCGAAATGGAGCGTGAGCTGGCGGCAGTGTCCCGATCGCGCCGGTCCCTCGATCGAGCGGTGAGCGGTGAGCGGCTGGCGCGAGCGAAGCTGGAGGCGGCGATGGTGCGCGCTGCTGAGGCAGGTGCGTCGCAACGGGAGATCGCGGCCCGGGCCAGCGTGTCCCAGCCCTACGTCCATCGCGTCGTGACCGAGCGTGCCGGTCGGTTCGTTCCGCGCAGTGAGCTCGGCTTCCTCCTCGCTGCCAACCGGGATGCGATCCGTCGGCTGCTGGAGCAGCACGGCATCCGAGGCGCCTCGGTGTTCGGAAGCGTGGCCCGTGGCGAGGACGCGCCGGGCAGCGACATCGATCTGGCGGTCGAGATCCCCGAGGACATGGGACTCATCACCTTGGCCAAGGTCGAGCGTGAGCTCTCGGCACTGCTCGGCGTCGACGTCGAGCTGATCCCTGCGCGGCTCATGCGGCGTGAGGTCCGCACCTCGGCAACTCCTGACCTGGTTCCCCTGTGACGAGATCGGACCTCGAGCGCGTGGCGGCGGCACGGGAGCACCTCGCCGCGCTTCGCCGCCACCTGGAGCGGGGTGACCTCGCCGACGACACGATCCTCGACGCGGTGTGCATGCGGTTGTCGGCCGCGATCGAGAGCGTCGCCATGGTCGATGAAGCGAGCCGGACCCGGGCCTACGGCAACAGCTGGCCTGCGATCTGGAGCGTGCGGAACCGGATCGCTCACGGGTACGCGCTGGTGGATCGGACGATCATCATGGCGACGGTCGACAACGACCTCGGGGAGCTCGAGGAGGGTCTGCGATCGATCGAGCTCCACGCCGCAACGCCAGGCGATCCGCCGAGCTCCTCGACGTAGGTCGAGGCGTCACCAAAGGGGGTGACAAAGGATAGCGAGCCGATCGATTCGGCCGCCCGCCGTCACCTCGTACTGCCAGCGGTCGTACGTCTTGCCCTGATGGGCGCCGGTCCCGTAGGTCTTGCCCTCCAGGCGCTTCTGGCGGGACGAGAGCTACGGAGGACGTGGGTCGCGGAGTGCAGCGCCGAGTGTGCGACGTGCCGGCGCAGGTCCCCGGATGTGCACCTGGACGAGTTGGTCTGACCGCCGATCATCCGTCCCTTCCTCGATGCGGCGATGGCGGCCGGGCTGATCCGCCGGCAGGACGCCCGCCGGCTCGCCGGGTGGCTCACCCGCATCGCCATCATCGCCGTCGTGGCCCCGCCCGAGGACGACCTCGAAGCCGCGCTCGATACGGTCCTGCTCCCCCTGCTCGACCCGTGACGCGGCCTGCGCCGCCGCCCTCAGGCGGTTCGGCGATCAGCCAGCGGCCTCCATGTTCTTCACCACGACCGCCATGGTGCGGTCGAGCTCGTCCGTGGGGCTGAACTCGACGACCTCGGTGCCCGCGTACAGCGCCGGTGTGTGGCCGGGTGGGACGTAGTAGGCGTCACCGGCCTCGAACGTCTCCTCGCCGGCTGCGGTGCGGTAGGTCAGCTTGCCTGCGATCACGTACCCCCAGTGCGCCGACTGGCAGCGATCATCAGGCAGTCCCGTGAACAACGGGCTCAGGTCGACGTCTTCGGTGTAGCGCTCGAACGCCACGGTGTAGCCCCCGTCGAGCCGCTCGATGTGGCCCTCGTAACCCTCGACCTCGATGACCTCCGACGTAGTCGCTTTCGATGCTCCTGGCATGGCCACCCCCCTGTCTCGATGCCCCATGGCCGATTTCGACGGTACGCCCGCGTCTGGTAGCTGTCGAGCCGATCCTCGACTGCACCGTGGTCTCGCCGAGCATGCCGGGGACGATGTGCGGCGAATTGACCGGTTACCCGCGGTAACAGTAGCGTCCGTCCGATGGGAGGCGACCGGGACTGGGGGCTGCCGGGGAACCGGCTCCACCGCCGGGCGATGCTGTACGGCGCGGCGGCGCGGGTGAGCGGCCGCTACGCGGGCATCCAGGCGACCCGTCCGCTGCGGCGCGATGCGTGTGACCGCGAGCGGGCGCTGGCCGCGGCCCACGAGGCCGGGGCCCGGGACCTGTACCGCACCGCGATCCGGTTGCGGGGCGGGTTCTTGAAGCTGGGCCAGTTCGTGTCGGCCCGGCCCGACCTGCTGCTCGAGCCCTACGTGCGCGAGCTGTCCAAGCTGCAGGACCGGGTGCCGCCGGCGCCGGCTTCGGTCATCCTGCGCATCCTCGCCGAGGACGTCGGCCCGCCCGACGAGCTGTTCGCCGAGGTGGACGGCGACTCGGCGTCGGCGGCGTCGCTCGCCCAGGTCCACCGGGCGACCCGCACCGACGGCCGGGTCGTGGCGGTGAAGGTGCAGTACCCGGGCGTGGCCGAGATCGTGCCCGCCGAGATGGGCGAGACGCGGCGGATCCTCGGGTTCGTCGCCCGCTTCGTGAAGGGCATCGGGCTCGACACCATCGCCGCGGCGCTGCACCGGACGGTGCTCGAGGAGCTCGACTACGCCAACGAGGCCGCCAACCTGGAACGCTTCCGCGCCAACTTCGCCGACGAGCCCAACGTCGTGGTGCCCGCGGTGCACCCGGACCTGTCACGGGGCCGGGTGCTGGTCATGGACTGGGTGGATGGCACGAACCTGGCGGTGGCGCTGCGCACCGCAGACCGCGCCGTCGCCGAGGAGGCGAGCCGCCTGCTCGTGGACGCGTACCTGAAGCAGATCCTCGTCGACGGCTTCCTGCACGCCGACCCGCACCCCGGCAACTTCCTGCTGCAGGTCACACCCGAGGGGCCGCGCCTCGGAGTCGTCGACTTCGGCGCGTGCGCGGCGCTGCCCGAGCACGTGCGGCTGGGGCTGCGACACGTCTACGAGGCGGGCATCGGCCTGGACGTCGAGTCTGTCGCCGAGGGCCTCCACGAGCTCGGGCTGCGCACCGAGTCGGGCAACCCCGAGTCGCTCCTGCAGTGGGCGAGCCTGTTCACCTTCGACGCCGACGCCGATCCCGAGGCACGGGAGGACAACTTCCGGCGCCTGGTCCGGGCGGCCCGCACCGACCCCGTCGCCCACATCCCCCACGAGCTGGTCATGCTCGGCCGGGTGCTCATCGTGCAGACCGGCCTGGTGGCCCGCGTCCGCCCGCAGTGGCGCATGGACGAGCTCGTCGCCGCCCGACTGGCCACGGGCTGAGACGCCGGCGCCCACCGGTACGACACGCCGTCGCCCAGCCAAACGAATGAGTGAGCGCTCACTCAGTCGTGCTAGAACGTGCGGCCGTGCCGTCGACCGCCGCCGACACCGCGAGCCCGAACCGGTCCCGCCGGGCCGCGCCGCTTCCGCCCGGCGACCGCCGGGCGGCGATCGTGGCGGCCGCCATCCCGCTGCTGCGGCGCCGGGGGGTGGCCGTCACCACCCGCGAGGTGGCCGAGGCCGCCGGGGTCGCCGAGGGCACGATCTTCAACGTCTTTGCGGACAAGCAGGCCCTGATCGCCGCCGCCGTCGAGGCCGCCCTGGACCCCGGCCCCACGATCGCCCGCCTCGGGTCGATCGACGGGGCGCTGGGCTTCGAGGAACGGCTGGTCGAGGCCGTCCGCATCCTGCAGGTCCGCCTCGCCGAGGTGTGGCAGCTGCTGCTGGCCGTCGGACCCGACGGGCGGCCCCCGGCCACCGATGAGAGCCGCAGCGACGCCGCCGCCCGCCACGTGGCGGCGCTGGAGGGCCTGCTCGCACCCCGCTCCCGGCGGCTGCGCCGCACCCCGACCCAGGCGGCCCAGGCGCTCTTCGCCCTCACCGTCGGGTGCTCGCACCCTGGCGTGCTCGATCACCCGATGCCCCCCGAGCAGATCGTCGACCTGTTCCTGCGCGGCGTGGGAGGAGGCCGGCGGTGAGGCGGCTGCTGCGCACCTACCTTCCCCGGGTGGCGCCCGTGCTGGCCGGCCTGCTCGCCTTCCAGGTCGGCCAGTCCGTCGCCACCCTCTACCTGCCCCGGGTGACGGCGGAGATCATCGACCGGGGCGTCATCCCCGGCGACCGGGGCGCCATCTGGCGGATCGGCGCGATGATGATGGGCGTCACCGTCGTGCAGGCGGCCTGCCTCGTCACCGGGGTGTACTTCGCGGCGCGGGCCTCGATGGGCGTGGGCCGGGAGATCCGGGGCGATCTGTTCCACCGGGTCACGGGCTTCTCGGCGCAGGAGGTCGGACGCTTCGGCGCGCCGACCCTGATCACGCGCATCACCAACGACGTGCAGCAGGTGCAGGTGATGGTGCAGATGGCGGGCATGACAGCCGTGGTGGCGCCCATCACCGCGGTGTTCGGCACCTGGATGGCCGTGCGGGAGGACGCCGGCCTGACGGTGGTGCTCCTGGTTGCCATCCCCGTGCTGGCGCTCGTGGTCGGGCTGCTGCTCAGCCGGCTGCACCCCAGCTTCGTGGCCATGCAGGACCGCATCGACGACGTGAACGGCGTGCTGCGCGAGCAGGTCACGGGCCTCCGGGTGGTGCGGGCCTTCGTGCGCGAGCCCGTCGAGCGGGCCCGGTTCGACGTCGCCAACGCCGCCCTCACCGCCACCGCCCTGCGCACCGGCCGGCTGATGGCGGTCATGTTCCCGGTGATCCTGCTGGTGCAGAACGGCGCCAGCGTCGCCGTCGTCTGGTACGGGGGCGTGCGCATCGACGCCGGCCTGACCACGGTCGGGTCCCTCGTCGCCTTCCTCGGCTACATCGTGCTGGTCCTGATGGCGGTGATGATGGCCAGCTTCATGTTCGTGATGCTCCCCCGCGCCGCCGTGGCGGCGAACCGGATCATGGAGGTGCTCGACGCCGAGCCCTCCGTCGTCGCACCCGCCGAGCCGGTCAGGGGGGTGCCCCGCACCGGCACCCTCGAGCTCCGGGACGTCACGTTCCGCTACCCCGGCGCCGAGGAACCCGTGGTCAAGGGCGTGTCGTTCGTGGCCGAGCCCGGGGAGACGGTGGCGATCATCGGCAGCACCGGGTCGGGCAAGACCACGCTGCTCGGCCTCGTGCCCCGCCTGTACGACGTGACCGACGGGGCGGTGCTCGTCGACGGCGTCGACGTTCGGGACCTGGCCCTCGACGACCTCTGGTCGCGCCTCGGCCTCGTCCCCCAGAAGCCGTTCCTGTTCTCCGGCACGGTCGCCGACAACCTCCGCTACGGCAAGCAGGACGCCACCGAGGAGGAGATGTGGGAGGCCCTCACGGTGGCCCAGGCCGCCGACTTCGTGGCCGCCATGCCCGGTGCGCTCGAGGCGACCATCACCCAGGGCGGCACGAACGTGTCGGGCGGCCAGCGCCAGCGCCTGGCCATCGCCCGGGCCCTCGTCCGCCGGCCCGAGATCTTCCTGTTCGACGACTCGTTCTCCGCGCTCGACCTGGCCACCGACGCCCGTTTGCGGGCTGCCCTCCCGGCCTTCACGGCGAACGCCACGTTCGTGGTGGTGGCCCAGCGGGTGTCCACCATCGTCGATGCCGACCGGATCGTCGTGCTCGAGGGCGGCGAGGTCGTCGGTCTCGGCACCCACGACGAGCTCGTCGCCGGGTGCGCGACGTACGCCGAGATCGTCGAGTCCCAGCGCAGCGTCCAGGAGCGGGTGTGAACCGCGCCGGGCCGCTTCCCGCCTCGGGCGAACGGGTCGCCACGCGCGACCAGGCGCTGACCCGCACCGGCTTCGGGCCGGCGGCGCCGCCGATGGTCACCAGCACCGACCCGAAGGGCGCGGCCCGGCGCCTGTTCGGCCTCCTCCGTCCCGAGCGGACCCGGCTCGTGCTCGTGCTGGTCGCCGTGACCGTCAGCGTGAGCCTGACCGTGTACGGGCCCCGCCTCCTCGGCGAGGCCACCGACGTGATCGTCCGGGGGGTGTTCGGCGGTGGCGGCGTCGACTTCGGGGAGCTGCGCCGGGTGCTCACGCTCGCCATCGGCGTGTACGCCGGCGGGGCGCTGCTGTCGTGGCTGGTCGCCCACGTGATGGCCGGGGTCGTGCAGCGCACGATGTCGGGGCTGCGCACGGCGGTGGAGGAGAAGGTGCACCGGGTCCCGCTCTCCTACGTGGACCGCACGCCCCGCGGCGATCTTTTGAGCCGGGTGACCAACGACATCGACAACATCGCCCAGAACCTGCAGATGAGCGTCAGCCAGTCGTTGAACCAGCTCCTGATGATCGTGGGCGTCGCGGCGATGATGGTGTGGATCTCACCGGTGCTGGCCATCTTCGCCCTGGTCCTCATCCCGATCTCGATCACCCTCATCCGCATCGTCGCCCGCCGCTCCCGGAAGCGATTCATGGCCCAGTGGCGTCACACAGGCGAGCTGAACGCCATCGTGGAGGAGGCCTTCACCGGTCACGCCCTGGTGAAGGTGTTCGGCCGTCAGGAGGAGGTCGAGCGGCGGTTCGCGGCGGTGAACGAGGCGGTGTACGAGGCCAGCCACCGCGCCCAGTTCGTCATCGGCACCACCCAGCCGCTGATGATGTTCCTCGGCAACCTCAACTACCTCGTCGTCGCCGTGGTCGGCAGCCTGCGGATCACCGCAGGTGCCATGACCGTCGGCGAGCTACAGGCCTTCATCCAGTACGCCCGCATGTACACCCAGCCGCTGAGCGCCCTGGCGGGGATGCTGAACATGCTCCAGTCGGGCCTGGCCTCGGCCGAGCGGGTGTTCGAGCTGCTCGACGCCCCCGAGGAGCGCGGCGAGCCCGCCGACCCCCCGGCGCTCGGCACCGTCGAGGGGCGGGTCGCGTTCGAGGACGTGTCCTTCGCCTACGACCCCGATCAGCCGCTCATCGAGGGGCTGACGCTCGTGGCCGAGCCCGGCCAGACCGTGGCCATCGTCGGTCCGACCGGGGCGGGCAAGACCACGCTCGTGAACCTGGTGATGCGCTTCTACGAGGTGGACGGCGGCCGCATCACCCTCGACGGCGTCGACATCCGGGACCTGCGGCGGGACCAGCTCCGGGAGCGGATCGGCATGGTCCTCCAGGACACCTGGCTGTTCGAGGGGACGATCCGCGAGAACATCCGCTACGGCCGCCCCGACGCCACCGACGCCGAGGTCGAGGCGGCCGCGGCCGCCGCCTACGTCGACCGCTTCGTGCACGCCCTTCCCCACGGGTACGAGACCGTGCTCGACGAGGACGGCGGGAACCTGAGCGGGGGCGAGAAGCAGCTCGTCACCATCGCCCGGGCGTTCCTGAACGACCCCGCCATCCTCATCCTCGACGAGGCCACCAGCTCGGTCGACACCCGCACCGAGGTGCTCATCCAGAAGGCGATGGCGGCGCTGCGCACCCGGCGGACGAGCTTCGTCATCGCCCACCGGCTCTCCACGATCCGCGACGCCGACGTCATCGTGATGATGGAGGCCGGACGCATCGTCGAGCAGGGCTCCCACGACGAGCTGCTCGCCCGCAAGGGTGCCTACTACCGGCTCTACGACGCGCAGTTCCGGGCGCCGGTGACCGACGAGCAGGACCTGGAACCGGCCACGCGGGCGCGGCCCACCCGCCCGCCGATGGCCGGCATGCCGATGGGTGGGCCCCGGCCGCTGTGACACCTGCACGAGAGGACGTGACCGCATGCCCGTGACGACCGCACCGGACCTGCTCGACGAGGCCTTCTACGCCGACCTCGACGGCATGCACGAGACCTTCGCGTACCTGCGCGCCACCGATCCCGTCTACCGCGACCCGGTGAGCGGCTTCGTCGGCGTCACCCGGCACGCCGATGTGATCGACGTCGAGCGACGGGCGTCGGTGTTCGTGAGCAGCCGGGGCTACCGGGCCGTGTGGTCACCCGCCGAGGACAACATGATCGCCCAGGACGACCCGGGGCACGCAGAGCAGCGGGCCCTCGTGGCCCGGCGGCTCACCCCCCGCGGCGTGGCGCGCGACGAAGCGCGGCTGCGCGCCCTGATCGACGAGCTGCTCGACGCCGTGGCCGGTGCGGGGCGGATGGAGGTCGTCGATGCGCTCGCCGCCCAGCTGCCGAGCCGGCTGACCGCCGAGCTCCTGGGCTTCCCCGAGGACCGCTGGCGGGACATCAAGTCCTGGTCCGAGCGGCTGATGCGCCTCGACTCGATCCCCCGCGACCCGAGCGGCCGGGTCATGCAGGGGGTGATCTCGGCGATCGGCGAGTTCCAGGCGTACCTCGACGAGGCCGTGCCCCGGTTCCGGGAAGCGCCCGACGACTCGTTCATCTCGGTGTGGGCCAACGCCCAGGTGAAGGGCTGCCCCATGAGCGACCACACGATCATGAACGAGACCGGCCTGTTCATCTCGGGCGGCGCGGAGACGACGCGCACCGCCATCGCCCGGGGCCTGCGGGCGTTCTGCGACCACCCCGACCAGTGGGAGCGCATGGCCGAGGACCCCGCGACCGTGCCCGGCGCCGTCGAGGAGGTGCTGCGCTGGGTGTCGCCGCTGAACCAGATGTTCCGCACCGCGGTGACCGACGACGTGATCGGCGGCACGCCGGTGCAGGCCGGCGACCGCATCGCCCTGCTGTACCCGTCGGCGAACCGGGACGAGGCCGTGTTCGACGACCCCTTCCGCTTCGACATCACCCGCCACCCCAACCATCACGTCGCCTTCGGGTTCGGGCCGCACGTGTGCGTCGGCCAGGCCCTGGCCCGGTTGGAGCTGCGCCTGCTCTTCACGGAGATGTCCCGGCGGTTCACGAACCTGCGGGTGCTGAGCGAGCCGGTGATCGAGCGCAACATCTTCGCGGGCGCCGTGGAGCGCTTCGAGCTCGGCTTCGACCTCCGCTGACCCGCCGGGACGCCGGTGCGCAAGGGTCGAACGACCCTTGCGGTCAGGTCCGACGTCACCCGCGGTCGTGACCCGAGGCCCCGGTCCCGGAGGCCGTTCCTGCCGATGGGAACGACAGGCACGAAAGGAAGGCGGGATGTCCCGGCCGCGCGATCCCACCCTCGACGAGACGATCCGGGCAGGCGCCGTCGCGCTCCTCCGCGAGGTGGGCTGCCAGGGGTTCCGGGTCGAGGCGCTGGCGGCCCGGGTGGCGCTGCCGAAGACCACGATCTACCGCCGGTGGCCCTCGGCTGCCGCCCTGCTCGATCACGTCGCATCGACGCTCGTCCCGACCGCGGTGCCCGAGACGGCCACGCCCCGGGACGCGCTGGTCGAGCTGGTCGCGACCGACCGGGCCTTCGCCGCGAGCGTCGAGGGCCGGGCCGCCCTGCAGGTGCTGGGCGCCGGACGGGACCCGGGGTCGTCCGGCGCCCCCGAGCTCGAGGCCGCCCTCCGGGCCCGCCGGCACCAGTACCACGCCGTGGCGGCTCAGGTGCTCCGCCCCGACCGGGTGCCCCCCGCCGTGGACCTCCTGGTGGGCGCGGCCTGGGGCCCGGCCATCGTGGCCGCCGAGGAGCCGGGCGCGCCCGCGGCGGTCGTCGACCTCGTGCTCGCAGGCGCCGGTGACTGACGGCGAGCGCCGGGTGGCGGGATGCCACCGGACCCCGCGCCGCTGTTAGCGTGCCGCCGTGACGCTGGCTGACGCCGTCGATGCACTCCAGGCGTCGCAGCCGTTCGTCTACGGCCTGGTCGCCCTGGCGACCGTCGTGCGCTGGCTCCGCTACCGCGACCGGGCCTCGGGGCTCGCCTCGCTGCTGTTCCTGGTCCTTGCCAGCGCGATCGTCTTGGGCACCGTCGTCGGTGCGGACCCTGGCCTTCGCACCCAGCAGGTCATCGTCGCCGCCCTGGTGTCGTTCCCCTACCTGCTGTTCCGCTTCGGCGCGGCGTTCCGCCGGCCGGGCCCGGCCCTCGAGGTGGCCGCCGGGTCGATCAGCGCGGTCGCCGTGCTCGGCATCTTCCTGTTCCGCGAGATCCCCGAGGCCGGCGCCCCCACGACCACGGCGTTCACCCTCTACACCGCGCTCGTGCTGGTGCAGTGGGTCGGGCTCTCGGCGATCGTGGCGTGGTGGTTCTGGAACGGGGGCCGCGGCCGCCCCGCGGTGGTGCGGTGGCGGATGCGGACGCTGGCCGCCGGCGTGCTCCTCCTCGCGTCGGCCCTGCTGCTGGCGGGCCTGTTCCCCGACGAAGGCGAGCAGCGCTGGGTGGCGCTGGGCGTCAACCTGCTGGCGGTGGCGGCCGCGCCGCTGTTCGTGGCCGGCCTCGCGCCGCCCCGCGTGTTCCTCGACCGGTGGCGCCGAGCCGACGAGGATGAGCTGTGGCGCGTCGAGTCCCAGCTGGTCGGCGGCGGCAGCCGGGAGGAGGTGGCCGGGGCGCTGCTTCCCTACGTCGTCCGGGTGCTCGGCGCCCGGGCCGCCGTCCTCGGCGACGTCGCCGGGCGGGTGGTGGCGGCGCACGGGCTCGACGACGCGAGCGCGCAGGCACTGCTCGACGGCTCCGACCTCGGCGCCCGCGACGCGGCGGTCTGGACCGACCTGCCGTCGGGACGGCTCGTGGTGGTCGGCGACCGCTACACCCCGTACTTCGGGCGCGACGAGGTCGAGACCGTCGCCCGGCTCGGCCGGCTCACCGACGTGGCGCTGCGCCGGGCCGAGGCCGCCGCCGCTGAGCAGCGGGCGTCCGAAGAGCTGCGGCGCAGCAACGCCACGATCCGCGACTTCGTGGCCGCCGCCTCGCACGACCTGCGGACCCCCATCGCCGTCATCAAGGGATTCGCCGCGACGCTGACCACGGCGTGGGAGCAGGTGCCCGAGGAGGAGAAGCTGAAGCACCTGGCGACGATCGAGCGCCAGGCCAACCACCTCGCCCGGATCGTCGCCGACCTGCTCACGGTGTCCCAGCTCGACTCGGGGGCGGTCGAGCCCGATCTCGTTGCGCTCGACCTCGGCGTGGTCGTCCGCGAGGTCGTGGCGGACCTCGAGCACGGGCACGGCGACGTCGAGGTGGTCGCCGACGGGCGGCTGCTGGCCTGGGCCGACGCCGAGCACGCTCGGCGCATCACCCGCAACCTGCTCGAGAACGCGTTGCGCTACGGCGAGCCGCCCGTCACGGTGACGCTGGCGACGGCGTCCCCGTGGGTCGAGCTGCGCGTGCGGGACCACGGCGGCGGTGTCCCCGAGTCGTTCGTGCCCCGGCTCTTCGAGCGCTTCGCCCGCGCCGACAAGGGGGCCAGCACCGCCAAGCAGGGCACGGGGCTGGGCCTGTCGATCGTGCGGGGATTGGCGCGGGCCGGGGGCGGGGATGCATGGTACGAAGCGGCCGAACCGGGAGCGTGCTTCGTCGTGCGCTTCCCGACCGCAGGGGAGACGGGGACGTGACGACCAAGGTCCTGGTGATCGTCGAGGACGAAGCGGACATGCGCCAGCTCATCAAGCTGCTGCTGACGGCGGATCCCCGCCTCGAGGTCGTCGGTGAGGCGACGACCGCGGCCGAGGCCGTCGAGCAGGCCCGTACCCACGACCCCGGGCTCATCGTGCTCGACCACCAGATCGAGGGGCCGGTCATGGGGCTCGAGGCGGCGCCCGCCCTGAAGGAGGCGGCGCCGGACGCCAAGATCCTGCTCTTCAGCGCGTTCGACCTACGGCGCGAGGCCCGGCTCGAGCCCGCCATCGACGCCTACCTGTCCAAGGACCAGACCCAGCGGCTGCTCCCGGTCGCCCTCGAGCTCCTCGGCCTCCAGCCCGCCGCCTGAGCGCCGCCTCGCGTCACAGCCGTGGCAGCTGCTGGGCACGGCCGATCAGCGCGTGCAGGGGGTCGCCGGTCGAGCGGAGCCGATCCAGCACGGTGCGGACGGTCCAGCGGTCGGGGGTGAGGTCCGGGTCGTCGAGCTCGTCCCAGGCGATCGGCACCGACACGGGCGCGCCCGGCGCCGGACGGGCGCTGAACGGGGCCACGAGCGTCTTGTTGATGGCGTTCTGCGTGAAGTCCAGCCGGGCGAGGCCGTTGCGGCGCCGCTTCTCCCACTCCCAGCTCACCAGCTCGGGCACGGTGCGCCCGACCGCCCGCGAGACCTTCTCGACCCAGTCCCGGGTCTCGGAGAAGCTGTAGCGGGGCGTCACCGGGACCCAGATCTGGATGCCTCGCTTGCCGGTGACCTTCGGCATCCCGACCACGCCCAGGTGCTCGAGGGCGGTGCGGTAGAGGCGGGCGAGCACGATCACGTCGTCGAAGGAGGAGCCCGTGCCCGGGTCGATGTCGATCAGCGCCCAGGTCGGGCGCCGCACGTCGGGCAGCCGTGCGGTCCACGGGTGCAGCTCGATGCTGGCGTGGTTCGCCATCCACACGAGCGCCGGCACGCTGTCGACCACCGCGTACCACTCGGTCTCGCCGGGCTCCACGTCGGGTCGCTGCCAGCGGGTGAGCCACCCGGGCGCGTAGGCGGGCACCTCCTTGTGCCAGAAGCCCTTCGCCTCCACGCCGTCGGGGAAGCGGTGCTGGTTCACGGGTCGGTCGTAGAGGTAGGGGAGCAGGAACGGAGCGATCTCGGCGTGGTACCGGATGAGGTCCCGCTTGGTGACCGGCGCCTCCCCGTCCCGCCCCGGGAACAGCACCTTGTCGAGGTTGGTCACGCGCACCTCCCGCCCGGCCACCTGCCACGTGCCGTCCCGGTCGATCCCGTCCAGCGCGGCGAGCTCGTCGGGGGTGGGCGGCTCCCAGGTGGGCGGGGCCGGCACGGCGAGGGCGGTGGCCGCGCTGGCGGCGGGGGCCTCGCCGTCCCACGTCGCCTCGGGGTCGGCGGCCACCTCCTCGTTGGTGCGCCCGCTCTTGACCGATCGGGGGTGGTCCTCCGGGTCCCAGCCGGGCCGGGCGTGCTCGTCGTGCTTGTGCAGCAGCAGCCACTGCCGGTCGCCCGACCCGCCCCGGCCCCGGTCGCCGGTGCGGACCAGCACGAAGCGGCCGGCGAGCTTCTCGCCGTCGAGGTCGAAGTGCAGGCTGCCTGCGTCGATGGCGGCGGCCGGGTCGTCCGTGCCGGCCGGCCGCCACGTCCCCCAGTCCCACACGATCACGTCGCCGCCGCCGTACTCGCCCTTGGGGATGACGCCCTCGAAGTCGAAGTACTCGAGGGGATGGTCCTCGACGTGCACGGCCAGCTGCCGGCGCTCCGGATCGAGCGTGGGGCCCTTGGGGACGGCCCAGCTCACCAGCACGCCGTCGACCTCCAGGCGCAAGTCGTAGTGGAGCCGGGTGGCGCGGTGGCGCTGGACGACGAACCGGTTCCCGCCCTCGGGGCGGGGAGCGCCCGCGGGCTCCGGCGTGCGGGCGAAGTCCCGCTTGCGGCGGTAGGTCCTCAGGCGCGGGTCCTGCTCGGCCATGACCCGAGTATCCCCCGCACGGTCCGTGGCAGGCTTGGACCGACCGGAGCAGACGAGGGGGGACAGCCATGCAGGACCTGGCAGACCGGCTGGAGAAGGTGCGCGGCGACATCGACCGGGCGCTCGCGGCGGTGGAGGGCGACGGCTCGGCGTCTCCGGTGCTCGTGGCCGTGGTGCGGGAGTTCCATGCCAAGGGCCAGAAGGCGGCGGACGGCCTCGGCGGCCCCACCGAGCGGGACGGCGTGATCGAGCTCGAGCAGGCGGGCGACAGCGCCAAGGCCGCGGCCGAGGCCGACGACGGCATCGGCGACGGCACTCGCCAGGCCGTGCTCGACGCCCACCTGGCCGTCTGCATGCTCAAGTCGAAGCTGTAGCCGTGCCCGCGCCGGCGGCCGTGCCCACGACGAGCGGCAGCCTCGCTGATCGACCGCGTCCCTCGGCCTCTGACCCGGCTGGTGGGGCGGTGGGTCAGTGGTCGTGGGCGCAACCGTCGCCGTGGCTGCCCTCGATGCCGGCGAAGGGGCCGCAGGGATGGTCCACGAGCCACACGTGCAGCATCGGCGGCGTGCCCCGGAACTGGCCCCGGGCGCAGGAGCCGTCGGGGCCGGTCGTGCCGACCACGCGGATGCCCTCCCAGCACAGGTTCTGGTGGTCGTGCCACACGGTGAGGGGCCCGGCGACGTCGGGCACGTCGGCCATGGTGTAGCCCGGCGGCAGGATGTACATGGCCGACACGATCTCCTTCGACCCGTCGGGGTGGACCTGCATGACGATGGACTCGACCCGCTCGGGGTCGAGGACGGCGCCGTCGCTCAGATGGCCGAGGTGCACGAAGTGCTCCCACCCGGTGACGCCGTCGCCGATGGACACGTAGCCGGCCGCCCGCAGCGACGCCTCGTCGCTGTAGCGGGTGAGGGCGGCCCGGGTGCGTGCGATCAGGTCCTCGGCCGCCGCCCGCTGCTCGGGGGTCACCCGGGGGTCGTCGAGCGAGATGACGGGGCCGTCGGGTGCAGGGGCGGGCTCGTCCGCTGCGGGCATGGCGCCGGCATGGCCGTCGTGGCTGGCGCCGTCGTCGTGCTCGGCGCCGGAGGCCGGCCCGGCGCCCTCCGCCGCGCTTGCCACGGCGGCGTGGGCGGCGTGGTCGGTCGCGACGGCGCCGGCGTCGCCGCCGTCAGGCGCCAGGAGCGCGGCACCGGCGACGACCAGAGCGGTGACGGCGGCCATCAGGGCGAGGGCGGCCGGCCTGGGCCGGCGCGGGGCGGTGGGCGACGCGGGCTGCATGGGTTCCCCCGAACTCGACGTTCGAGCCAGGCTACCCGGTGGGGTCGGGGTCGGCGCGCCGGTGGCGCTCGCCGTCGAGCTCGACCGGGACTGCGCCCGACGTCGCCGTGCCGCCACCGTCGCGCCACGGTGGGACGTAGCCCGAGCGCAGCTCGTCGCCCGGCACGCGCCACCGGGGCTCGTCGTCGAAGATGCCCTCGCTCAGCCGGCGCAGCCCGCGGATGACCGTGCCGTAGATGCCACTGCCGGCCGTGGAGACCGCCGCCCCCGGTGGCGGGTCCATGAAGGGCTGGAAGCGGTCGGGGAAGCCGGGCATGGTGCAGGCGATGCAGATCCCGCCGACGTTCGGGCAGCCGCCGATGCCGTTGATCCATCCCCGCTTGGGCACGTTGCAGTGCACGACCGGGCCCCAGCACCCCAGCTTCACCACGCACTCCGGCTCGCCGTGGGCGCGGGCGAAGATGCCCTCCTCGTAGTAGCCGGCCCGGTCGCAGCCCTGGTGGGCGGTGGGCCCGAACTGCCACTCGGGGCGAAGGGCGCCGTCGAGCGGGATCATCGGCGCCTGGCCGCTCAGCTGGTACAGGAGGTACAGGATGACCTCGGACACGTTGTCGGGCTGGATCGGGCAGCCCGGCACGCACACCACGGGCACGCCGGCGCGCGAGGTCCAGTCCCACCCCAGGTAGTCGGGCAGACCCATGGCGCCGGTGGGGTTGTTCTGCATGGCGGGGATGCCCCCATAGGTGGCGCAGGTGCCGACGGCAAGGACCGCGAGGGCGCGGGGCGCGAGCCGGTCGATCCAGTCGCAGGTGGGGATGGGCTGGCCCGTCTCCGGGTCGCTGCCGAACCCGGCCCAGCAGCCCTCGTCCTTGATGCGCTCGTTGGGCACGGAACCCTCCACGACGAGCACAAAGGGGCCGAGCTCGTCGCGGACCGCCCGGTGGAACGCCTCCAGGAAGTCGTCGCTGCCGCCCGCCGGGCCCGTCGGGAAGGCGAGGATCGGCCAGTGCACCTCCAGCCTGGGGACGTCGGGGAACGCCCCGCCGACGAGCTCCTCGACGCTTGGGTTGGTGGCGGCCGTGAGCGCGACCGAGTCACCGTCGCAGCTCAGCCCGGCGTTGACCCACAGGAGGTGCAGCGTCCCGTCGGGGGCGACGGGCGGCGGCGCCTCGCTGGGTGCTTCGACCGGCGCCTCGGCGGGTGCGGCGGGTTCCATCGCTACCCGAACGGTACGCTACGGCGGCGGCCGGGGGGACGGAGGCGCACGGAGTGGAGCCCAGAGGCACGACGAACCCTCCGACGGTCGATGAGGACCTGCTCGTCGCCGTCGTGGAGTCGGCGCCCGACGGCATCGTGATCGTCGACGGTGACGGCGCGATCCGCCTCGTGAACAGCCAGCTCGAGTCGATGTTCGGCTACGAGCGCCACGAGCTCGTCGGCCGGCCCGTCGAGGTGCTCCTGCCCGAGCGCTACCACGCCGCTCACGTCGACCACCGGCGGGGCTACCAGGCGGCGCCCCGCACCCGGCCGATGGGTTCGGGCCTGGACCTGGCCGGCCGGCGCCGGGACGGCAGCGAGCTGCCCGTCGACGTCAGCCTCAGCCCGCTGACGCACCGCGGCGAGCCGCTGGTGATCGCCTTGGTCCGCGACGTCACGGAGCGCCGCATGGTGCAGCAGCGCCTGGCCCACCTGGCGGCCATCGTGTCGTACTCCGACGACGCCATCTACTCGGTGGGCCGGGACGGGGCGGTCACCAGCTGGAACCGGGCCGCGGCCCGCCTCTACGGCGTCCCGATCGACGAGATCCTCGGCGAGCCCGTGCACACGCTGGCCGCGCCCCACCGGGAGGACGAGCAGCGCCTGGTGCTCGCCCGGGTGCTGGCGGGGGAGCGGGTCGAGCGGCTCGAGATCGAGCACCGCCGGCGGGACGGCCTGCCGATCACCGTGTCGCTGACCGTGTCGCCGATCGTGGACGCCGCGGGCGAGATCGTGGCGGCCTCGGTCATCGCCCGCGACATCACCGAGCAGCGTCTCGTCCAGGCGACCCTGACCGCGAGCGAAGCCCGGCTCCGCGAGAGCGAGCTGCTCGCCGAGATCGGCAGCTGGCTGTGGGACGTGGGCTCGGACGTGGTGCAGTGGTCCGAAGGCCTGCACGCCATCACCCAGGTCGCGCCCGAGAACTTCGACGGCGACCTCGCCGCCCACCTGTCGGTCGTGCACCCGAGCGACCGGGACGTGGTCGCGCGGGCTATGCGCTTCGCCGTCGAGCGGGGTGCCCGCTTCGAGCACGAGTTCCGCATCGTGCGGCCCGGGGGCGAGGAGCGGTGGGTGATCGCGCGCGGGGAGCCCGTGCACGCAGCCGCTGCCGTCGTCGCCCTGCAGGGGATCTTCCAGGACGTGACCGAGCGGCGGGCGGCCGAGCGCCTGAAGGACGACTTCCTCGCTACGGTCTCCCACGAGCTGCGCACACCGCTCACGGCCATCGTGGGGTTCTCGGACCTCCTCGCCCGCCAGGTGGGGAGCGACCTGGCCGGCGCCGTGCAGGCGGTGGTGCGCAACGCCCGCGAGATGGACCGCATGGTCAGCCGCCTGCTCGACTTCTCCCGGCTGCAGGCCGGCCGGGAGCACGTGGCTCCCGAGGCGCGGGACGCCCGGGAGGCGGTGGAGGACTGCCTGGCGCTGCTCCGGCCGGGGCTCGACGAGCACACCGTCGCCAACCTGGTCCCCGACAACCTCGTCGTCGAGGTCGACACGGACGCCCTGCAACGCGTGCTCGGCAACCTCGTCGGCAACGCGGCCAAGTTCGCCCCGGCCGGCTCGACCATCGAGGTGGACGCCCGACCCGACGGGGATCGGGTCGTGTTCACCGTGGCGGACCGTGGACCGGGCCTGCCCGATGGCATCGTGGAGCGCGTGTTCGACCGCTTCTTCCAGGGACCCGATCAGCCCGCAGGCAAGCGGGGGACGGGCGTGGGCCTCTCGATCGTGCAGCGCTACGTCGAGTTGCACGGCGGGCGGGTGTGGGCCGAGAACCGCCCCGGTGGCGGCGCCGTGTTCGCCTTCACCCTGCGTCGAGCGCCCGTCGGGGGCGGTGCCGCCCGATGATCGGCCGAGCGGTCCGCTGGCTCGTGCTCGTGGGGATCGCCTGGGGCGTGATCCACGTGCTGCCGAGCGTGGCCCGCTACCTCAGGATCCGGGAGCTGTAGGGGCGCCGGGATCGTCGCCCCGGAGCAGCTTGCGGGCGCGGTCGAGCAGCTCGTCGACCCCGAGGTCGGCGTCACCGTCGCGGAGGCGCACGCTCAGCTCCTCGAAGGCGGCGGCCGCATGGGAGCGAACGGCGCCGAGCAGCTCTCGGAACTCCTGGGAGTCCCGCACGGTGCGGAGCGCCTCGAAGACCTCCTCGAGGCGTTCGCGACCGGCCCCCGCCCCGACCACGTAGCCCACCGCGAACGCCAGGATCACGCCCATGCCTGTCCTCCTGGGACGCGACGTTACCCGTCGGCGACGGGCCCGGCGTGGAGCTCGAGGACAACGGTCACGTCGGGGAAGATCCGCAGCATCAGCGCCGTCGGGGAGGGGATGCCGAACTCGCGGATGTCGAGCAGGTGCTCGCCCGTGACGACGACCGTGCCGTCCTCCTGGGCGGTCAGCTGGACGGTGCCCTCGGCGGGCTGGATCGACCCCGCGAGCTGGATCGTCCCAGCCACGGCGTAGCGGTTGATGGCGTCGAGGTGCCGGACGTCGGTGAGCTCGACCCGGGCCCGGGGGTGGCGACGCACGTTCAACCTGCGCTGCAGCTCGGCGTCGTACACGCTGTTCCCGCACCGGAGGCGGGTCAGGTCCACCTCGACCCACGCCGCCACCGGGGCGGACGTGTCGACGATGCCATCCACGAGGAGCGCCCGGACCTCGCCGTCGAGGCCGTCGGCGGCGAACGTGACGGGCCCGACGCTGGAGCGGGACCGCACCGCCAGCAGCGAGCGGTCGGGCAGGACCCGCAGGCGCGTGCCGGTGGGGGCGTCCTCCACACCGCTGATGGTAGGACTGCGCGATGCGCGGCGTGCTCGACGACATCACGGTGCTGGAGGTGGCGAACTGGGTGGCGGCACCCAGTTGCGGGGCCCTGCTGGCCGACATGGGAGCGAACGTCATCAAGGTGGAGCCACCCACGGGAGACTCGATGCGGGGCCGGCTGCGGCAGGCGGCGGTGCCCGACGGGTCGCCCACGACCGACCACCCGTTCCACCTGGACAACCGGGGGAAGCGCTCGATCGCCGTGGACCTCACCGACCCACGCGGCGCCGCCGTGGTGCGCGAGCTGGCCGGCCGGGTCGACGTGTTCCTCACGAACCTGCTGCCGGGCCGCCTCGCCCGCTACGGCCTGGCGCCCGACCAGCTCCGGTCCGCGCACCCCGGCCTCGTGTACGGCCTGGTCACCGGCTACGGCAGCCAGGGTGACGACGCCGACCGCGTGGCGTTCGACCTGACGGCCTTCTTCGCCCGGGCCGGGATCATGAGCCTGGTCGGCGAGCCCGACGAGCCGCCGCCCGCGTTCCGTCCGGGCCAGGGCGACCACCCCACGGGCCTGGCCCTGCTGGCCGGCGTGCTGGCCGCGCTCCGGGTCCGGGACCGCACCGGCCGAGGCCAGCTGGTCGAGACGGCCCTGCTCCGCGTGGGGGCCTGGACGATCGCCTGCGACGTCGCGCCCGCGCTCGTCGACGGCAGGCAGCCCACCAAGCGAGGCCGCCACGAGCCCATCGGTCCCATGAACACCCGCTACCGCTGCGCCGACGGCGCGTGGGTCAACCTCTCCGCGTTCGACCAGGGGGCCTGGGACCGGTTCTGCGAGGCGATCGGCCGGCCCGACCTCGCCGCTGACGACCGCTTCGCCACGCCCGTCGACCGGTTCCGCAACGGCGAGGTGATCACGGCCATCCTCGACGAGGAGTTCGCCCGGCGGCCGCTGTCGGAGTGGACGCCCCGCCTCGACGCCTCCGGGATCATCTGGGCCGCGGTGGCCGAGCTTCCCGACCTCGTCGCCGACCCGCAGGCGCGGGCCATGGGGATGTTCGTGCCCGTGGAGGACCCCGTGGCCGGGACCTTCGAGACCCTCGCCGCACCGTTCACCCTCTCGGACTCACGGATCGAGGTGCGGGGCCGGGGTCCGGACACCGGCGAGCACACCGACGAGGTGCTGGCCGAGCTGGGCGTGCCAGGCGCCCGGATCGCCGAGCTCCGGGCGGCGGGGGTGATCGGCCCGCGCCAAGCTCCTTAGCCGCAGCCGTGGTGGACGGGCTCGGCATCGGCCCACGCCACCCACACGTCGGTGGCGGGGGCGTCGAGGACGGCGGGGTCGAACGCCGGTAGCGGGTCGCCGATGCGGCTGCCGGCGGGGGCCGGCACCTCGTGGCCGACACCGATCAGGAGCGGTACGTCAGCGGCGCAGGCGGGCCACACCAGCGTGTGCCGGTAGGCCTCCACGGTCTCGGCGGCCATCGCCCACTGCTCGGGGTGGGCGGGGAGCACTCGGCGGTCGTGGTCGCCGCCCCAGGCCGCGGCGACCTCCCCGAGGGTCGACTCGCCGGCCACGACGCCGCCCCACAGGGCCGCCCGCACGGGGCTGGCGCCGTCCAGCGAGAGGCGGATGTACTCCACGGGCTGGTGGTCGTGGGGCAGCGCCTGCACGACGACCTCGGCGCCGTCGAGGGCCCAGCGGCTCACGAGCGTCTCGCCGATGACGATGGTCTGGGGTTCGAGGTACTGCTCGTCGGGTGGTCCGAGCAGCTCGACGACGGTGTCGAGCTCGGCGCCGAAGCCGATCGCCCCGACCCAGGACCGGCCCGCGGGGTGGGCGTCCGGGCGCTCCCCGTCGGTCCGCCAGTAGGCGGACGGGTCGTCGGGTGGCTCGCCGTCGTCGCCGGCCGGTGCGCTCGTCGCCGTGGCCTGCACCGGCGCGGGCTCCTCACCGGCGAGGGCGGCGACGCCGGCCGTGAGGAGGACAGCCGCCACGAGCGGCGCCGTCAGCACCCCCCAGGCGAGCCGTCGCCCGCCGGAGGTCCGATCGGGCCCCACGTCCGCCGTCCGTACCATCGGAGCGGTTGTTCCCCGCCCGGCGTCGCCCCACACCTGCCCGGGAGACGCTCCGGACCGGCACATTCCCGAAGTTCTCCTCAAGTCGGGGCGGGTGCCGCGCCGAAGCAGATGACTAGTCATTTCGGGCTGGGCACTTGCAGGCCGAAGCGGAGGGTGAAGGGAGCAGGCATGACCCGACGACGGCGAGCTTGGATCGGGCGGCCCGTGGTCGCGCTGGCGGCCGCCGCACTGGTCGTGGCGCTGGCCGCGCCGGGGAGCGCCGCCCGGGCACCGGACCAGAGCGCCGTCCGGGTGATCGTGGTGGCGGACCGGGCCGCCGGGGGCTCGGCGACCGGCGCGGCCGCCGTGGCGGCCGCCGGGGGGCGGGTGGTGCACGGCCTCGGGAGCATGGCCGCCGTGGTGGCCGACGTCCCCGTCGCCGGGATCGCCGCCGTCCGCGCGGCCCCGGGCATCCGGTCGGTGACCGCCGACGCGCGCCTCGAGCTGCAGCAGACCGACCCGCCGCCGGCCCCGGACGGCCGGGCGGGATCGCTGCGGCTCGCCGCCGCGGCCATCGGCGCCCCGGCGTACTGGCAGGCGGGCTACACGGGTCACGGCGTGGACGTGGCCCTCATCGACTCGGGGGTCGCCCCCGTCGAGGGCCTGACCGCGCCGGGTGCCGTCGTGAACGGCCCGGACCTGTCCTTCGAGTCCCAGGACGACGACACCCGGTACGTCGACACCTTCGGTCACGGGACGCACCTGGCGGGCATCATCGCCGGGCGCGACACCGGCGTCGACCCCGCGGGCGGCGCCGTGAGCCCCGACACGCCCGGGTTCCTCGGCGTGGCCCCGGGGGCCCGCGTCGTGAGCCTCAAGGTGGCCGACGCCCGGGGCAACACCGACGTCTCCCAGGTGATCGCGGCCATCGACTGGGTGGTGCAGCACCGGCGCTCGGGTGACCTCGACATCCGCGTCCTCAGCCTCTCGTTCGGGACCGACGGGACGCAGGACCGCCGGCTGGACCCGCTCTCCTACGCCGTGGAGGTCGCCTGGCGGCACGGGCTCGTCGTGGTCGTCGCCGTCGGCAA
Organism: Actinomycetota bacterium; assembly: GCA_004366205.1. Lineage (GTDB taxonomy): Bacteria > Actinomycetota > Acidimicrobiia > Acidimicrobiales > CADCSY01 > SIRW01. The sequence goes on from SIRW01000109.1 coordinate 39,856, forward strand.
CGACGGGCGCCGATCGGGCCCGCTGCGGAACCCCGCCATGAACCCGTTCCCGATCGCCGTGGGCGCCACGGACACGCGGGGCACCGCGCCCGTGGGAGACGACGTCGTCCCCGCGTTCTCCAACCGGGGCAACGGCGAGCGCCAGCCCGACCTGGTCGCGCCCGGGACGTCCCTCGCCAGCCTGCGGGCCCCCGGGTCGACGGTCGACGAGGCCCACCCCCACGCCATGGTCGACGGGCGCCTGCTCCTCGGCACGGGGACCTCGCAGGCCACGGCGATGGTGGCCGGAGCGGTGGCCCTCGTGCTCGAGCAACGCCCGCACCTCACGCCCGACCAGGTCAAGACGCTGCTGCGGGTCACGGCCCGCAAGCTGGCGGGCCACAGCCCGAAGGGCCAGGGCGCCGGGGTGGTGGCGCTCGACCGGGTCCTGCACCAGGCCACGCCCGCTGGTGCTGCCCAGTGGTGGGAGCGCGGCACCGGCACGGGAACCCTCGACGGGGCCCGGGGGAGTCACCGCCTGGTGCGCGACGGCGTCGTGCTACGCGGCGAGCAGGACATCTTCGGCACGCCGTTCGACGCCCCGGCGTGGGCGCGAGCCAGTGCGGCCGGGTCGAGCTGGTCCGCCGGGGTCTGGAACGGCAGCACGTGGTCGGGGAGCAGCTGGTCGGGCAGCAGCTGGTCGGGCAGCACGTGGTCCGGAAGCAGCTGGTCGGGAAGCAGCTGGTCGGGCAGCAGCTGGACCGGGAGCACGTGGTCGGGCAGCAGCTGGTCGAGCAGCTGGGGCTAGGAGGCAACCGATGCGAAGCAGGACGATGCGTGCGGGCGCGCGGGAGGCCGATCGGAGGGGGGGCCGTGTCCGCCCGCTCGCGCTGGCGGCGGCGCTCGCGGCCGCCGGCGCCGCGCTCTGGGCCGGGCCCATGGGTTGGGTCGACACCGCTGAGCCGATCCTGGGGCTGAGCTGGTGGATGGTGGCGATCGTCGTGTTCGCCGGTGAGCACCGCGTGGTGCACGTGCACCTCGGCGGCGACGCCCACTCCTTCTCGCTGAGCGAGGCGGCCCTGGTGGTGGGGTTGTTCGCGCTTGCACCCGGGGAGCTGCTCCTCGCCGTGCTGACCGGTGGCGGCGCCGCCCTGCTGCGGCGCCGGCAGTCGGCCGTGAAGGTGCTGTTCAACCTCAGCCACTTCGCGCTCGGCGCCACCGCCGCCGCGCTGGTCTTCCACGGCGTGCTCGGCTCGGGCGGCCCGCTCGATCCCCGAACGTGGGCGGGCACGCTGCTGGCTGCCCTCGTGAGCGCCCTGATCGGGCTGCTCGCCGTGGAAGCCGTCATCGCTCTCTGCCAGGGCCGGGTCCGCACCGAGCGCCTCGCCGAGATCGGGGCCTTCGGTGTCGCCTCCGCCGTGGCCAACAGCAGCCTCGGCCTCATCGGGGTCAGCCTGTATGCGGCGAGCCCCGGCGGGCTGGCGCTCTTGGTGGTCCCGGCCGTGACCCTGCACCTCGCCTACCGGGCGTTCCTCGCCGAGCGGCAGCGCCGGGCCCGCATCGAGTTCCTCTTCGAGGCCTCCCGCGTGCTGCACCGCTCCGGCGACGCCGAGCACGCCATCCCCGAGCTCCTGGCCCACGCGGGCGAGACGTTCCGGGCCGGTGTGGCCGAGCTCACGCTGTTCCCGCCGTCCGAGGACGACACCGCTCTGCGCACGACGTGGCGGCACGACGGGCGGCACGAGCCCATCCGTCCGGTCGACCCCGATCCCAGCGACATGCTCGTGGCGAGCCTCGCCGCCGACGGCGACGGCCTGCTCCTCAGCGGGGACGACCGGTCCATCGAGCTGCCGGCGGCGCTCACCCGGCGGCGGCTCACCGACGCCATGGTCGTCGCCGTCGAGGGCGACGCGGGCCCGATCGGCACGATCCTGCTGGGCAACCGCCTGGGCGCCGTGAGCCGCTTCGACCGCGAGGAGCTGCAGCTGCTCGAGACGCTCGCCAACCACGTGGGCATCGCGCTCGAGAAAGGTGAGCTCGCCCGATCGCTGCTCGGCCTGCGCGAGCGCGAGCACGAGCTGCGCCACCAGGCCCTGCACGACCCGCTCACCGGCCTGCCCAACCGGGTGCTGCTCCAGGACCGGCTCGAGCTGGCGCTGCGCCGCCGCAGCCACCAGGCGCTGGCGTTGCTGTTCGTCGACCTCGACGGCTTCAAGGCCGTCAACGACAGCCTCGGTCACGCCGCGGGCGACGAGGTGCTGCGGGCGGTCGCCGGCCGGTTGCAGCGCTGCATCCGGCCCGACGACACCGCCGCCCGGTTCGGCGGCGACGAGTTCGCCGTGCTGCTGGAGGGCGCCGAGACGGCCGCGACCGCCGGGCGGGTCGCCGAGCGCATCGTGCGGGACCTGTCGGCGCCACTCCTGGTGGGGGAGTGCCCGGTGACGATCGGCGCCAGCGTGGGTGTCGCCCTGGGCGTCCCCGGCGACGTGAGCGCCGCCGACCTCCTCGCCGATGCCGACACCGCCATGTACGCCGCCAAGGCGGCGGGCAAGGGCACGGTGAAGGTGCTCAACCCGGTGGTTGCCGGCGCCCACGAAGCTGCCGGAGGTGTCCGGTGAGCATCGTGGACCCCCAAGTCGAGGAAACCCTCGCCGTGCTCGCCCACGCCCTGCTCAACCGGACGGCCGTCATCACCGGCGCCGCGGAGGTCCTCCGGCTCCGCGCGCAGGGGGCGGGCGCCGGGAGCGCCGACGCCTCACCCCCGGCGGCCGGACCCGACGAGCTGCTGAGGTTGCTCGTCGAGCAGGGCCACCGCGTCGGCGAGGTGCTGGGCCTGCTCGCCCGGGGCCGGGCCGCCGAGGCCCTCGCCCTGGCGACCGCGACCCGGTGAAGGGGCCGCGGTAGCGTCGGCGGCGATGCGCACCAGGATCGAGGACGCGACCGTCGACGACGTCGTCGCCGGCATGCAGACCGACGGGTACACGATCGTCGAGGGCATCCTCAGCCCCGCGGAGGTGGCTGCCGCCAAGCAGAGCCTGCAGGACGTGCTGGCGGCGACCCCCACGGGCCGCAACGACTTCGAGGGGTTCAGCACCCGGCGGGTGTACGCCCTGTTCGCCAAGACACGGGCCTTCGACGGTCCCGCCACCCACCCGCTGATCCTCGGCGTGCTCGACCGGGTGCTCGGCGAGTACCAGTTCTCGGCGCCCGTCGGCATCCAGATCGGCCCCGGCGAGAAGGCGCAGGTGCTGCACCGCGACGACGCCGTCTACCCGTTGCCCCGACCGCACCAGGAGGTCGTGGTCAACACGATGTGGCCGCTCGACGACTTCACCGTCGAGAACGGCGCCACCCGCCTGGTGCCGGGCAGCCAGCACCGGACCGACGCCCCTGACGAGTCCGAGACCGTGCCGGCCGAGATGCCCGCCGGCTCGGTGATGATCTACCCGGGCAGCGTGTGGCACGGCGGCGGCGCCAACACGACCGACCGACCCCGGCTGGGCGTGATCATCGAGTACTGCTCGTCGTGGCTGCGACCCCAGGAGAACCACGTGCTGGCCGTCCCCCGCGAGGTGGCCGCCGAGCTACCCGAACGGCTCCAGGAGCTGCTGGGCTACAACATCTACCCGCCGTTCGTGGGCTACGTGGACGGCCGGCACCCGCGCCGGGTCCTCCAGGGCTGAACGGTGGCCGGCGGCGGCTGCCGCGGGTTCGGCCGAGCATCCCGCCCCGCGGGTGACCGGTAGGGTCCCGCCGGTGACGGAGGGCGTGCTGCTGGCCGCCGGAGGGCGCAGCTGGGCGATGCCGGAGGTGACGGCGCTGCACCGCCTCCCGCCCCGGGCTCACCTGCTGCCCCACGACGCCGAGCTGCTCCTGCGGCTCGACGGCCCGTGGGCGTTCACCCTGTGCGCCCGACCCGAGGCCGTCACCGCCGACCACCTGAGCGGGCCGGTGGACGGGTGGGGGACCGTGGACGTGCCGGGCACCTGGACGCTGCAGGGCCACGACCGGCCCCGCTACACGAACGTCCAGATGCCGTTCACCGGGGTGCGACCCCCCGACGTGCCCGACGACAACCCCACCGGGGTCCACCGGCGGCGGGTGACGATCCCGCCGTCCTGGGCGGGCCGGCGCATCGTGCTCCACGTCGGGAGCGCCGAGACCGTCCTGTACGTCCACGTCGACGGAGCGTTCGTGGGGATGGGCAAGGACTCCCGCCTGGCCTCCGAGTTCGACCTCACCGACCACGTGCGACCGGGTGAGGCGTGCGAGCTCGCCCTGACCGTCGTCCGCTGGTCGGACGCCACCTACCTCGAGGACCAGGACCACTGGCACTTCGGCGGGTTGCAACGGTCGGTGCTGCTGTACGCCACACCCCCGACGTACCTCGCCGACGTGCACGCCGTGGCCGACTTCGACCCCGGAACCGGCGACGGCCACCTGACCGTCACCGTCCACGCCGGCTTCACCGGCGCGCCGCAGAAGGGCTGGACCGCCCGCGTCGAGCTGGACGGGCCCGACGGCGCCCCCGCCCTCGCCGAGCCGTTGACGGCGCCGGTGCGCGTGGAGCACGAGCAGCTCGGGATCACCGCCTACCTGTTCCGCGGGCGGCGGGCCGAGCTGGCGGCGCCCGTGCCGAACGTGGCGCCGTGGACGGCCGAGCAGCCCCAACTCCACCGGCTGCGCGTGACGCTCGTCGGCCCCGACGGCGCCGACGGGGACCGGGCGGTGCTGCGGGTGGGGTTCCGCCGGGTCGAGGTGCGCGGCCATGAGCTGCTCGTGAACGGCCGGGCCGTGCCCATCCGCGGCGTCAACCGCCACGAGCACGACGACCGGCGGGGCAAGGCGGTGACCATCGAGTCGATGCGGCGGGACCTGTGCCTCATCAAGCAGCACAACCTCAACGCCGTGCGCACCTCGCACTACCCCAACGACCCCGCCTTCTACGACCTGTGCGACGAGCTCGGCGTCTACGTCGTCGACGAGGCCAACGTCGAGAGCCACGCCTACCTCAACAGCCTCACCCACGACCCCCGCTACGAGCCGGCCGTGCTCGAGCGGGTCACCCGCATGGTGCGGCGCGACCGCAACCACCCGTGCGTCATCGTGTGGTCGCTCGGCAACGAGTCGGGCTACGCACCCGTGCACGACGCCGCGGCCGCCTGGCTGCGCCACGCCGACCCGACCCGGCCCGTGCAGTACGAGGGCGCCGACGTCCCGCTGGCTGTGCGCGCCGGCGGGCGGGACACGCACGCCATGTGGCGGCGCCCGCACCCCGAGAGCGACCTGCTGGCGCCCATGTACCCGTCGGTGGACGAGCTCGTGGCATGGGCGACCGCAGCACCGCCCGACCGGCCCCTCGTCATGTGCGAGTACGCCCACGCCATGGGCAACAGCGGAGGCGGCCTGGCCGACTACTGGGACGCCATCGACACCCACCCGGGCCTGCAGGGCGGCTTCGTGTGGGACTGGGTGGACCAGGGGCTGCTGCGCCGCGACGACCGCGGCCGGGCGTACTGGGCCTACGGCGGTGACTTCGGCGACGAGCCCAACGACACCGTCTTCTGCCTCAACGGGCTGTGCCGCCCCGACCGGACACCGCAGCCCGCCCTGCTCGAGCTCAAGAAGGTCGTCCAGCCCGTGCGCGTCACGCTCGCCCGAGGCCGGCGGCTGCTCGTCGAGAACCGGCTGGACTTCACCGATCTCGCCTGGCTGCGGGGGGCGTGGGAGGTCGCCGTCGCGGGCGAGGTCGTCGCCGGCGGCGACCTTCCGGTCCTCGACACCCCCCCAGGGGCGCGCACCACCATCGATCTCCCCGCCGGCGCGGACGTGGAGGGCGGCTGGTTGACCGTGCGGTTCGTGACGGCGTGCGACCTTCCGTGGGCCCCGCAGGGCCACGAGGTCGCCTGGGACCAGCTGGCGCTCGGCGGCCAGGGGGCCGCCGCCGGTGATGCCCTGGAGGTGGTCGCGGACCCGCCCGTCCTGCTGGCGGGGACCATCGGCGACGTCGCCGTCGACGGCGCCGGTGCGCTCGTGGTGGAGGGGGTGCTGGTGGCCGGCCCGGTGCCCTGCCTGTGGCGGGCACCGACCGACAACGACCGGCTGGCGACGCCCGCCCCGGCCGAGCGCTGGGAGGCGTGGGGGCTGGCCGGCCTCGGCGTCGAGACCGTGGCGGTCACCCGCGACGGTGACCGCACGACCGTCGAGCAGGTCCTGCACGGTCGCAGCCACCGGGGCGCGCACACCATGGTCGTCGCCGCCCGCCCGCAGGGCGGCGCGGCCGTCGCCCACACCTTCGTGCTCCCCGACGAGTGGGACGACCTGCCTCGCGTGGGTGTGCGCTACGTCCTCGCACCCGGGCACGACGAGGTCGAGTGGCTCGGGCGGGGGCCCCACGAGTGCTACCCCGACCGCAGGGCGGGCGCGGCGATGGGGCGCTGGCGGGCCACGGTCGCGGACCTCCACGAGCCCTACGTGCACCCCCAGGCGTGCGGCAACCGCACCGACGTGGCGTGGGTGCGCGTCACCCGCACGGGCGGCGCGGGCGGGCTGCTCGTGACCGGCCTCGGCGGCGCCGACGTCACCGTCTCCCACCACACCGACGCGGACCTGCACGCCGCGGCCCACACGGCCGACCTCGAGCCCCGGGCCGAGACGTACCTGTGGCTCGACGCCGCCCACCGGGGCGTCGGCACCGGAGCGGTCGGCCCCGACACGCACCCCCGCCACCGGGTCCGGGGCGGCACCCACCGGCTGTCGTACGTGCTGCTGCCCTCCGTGGACTACAAACAGGACCCGTGAGCGATGCTGCGGGTAGCCCTCGGGTCGGCCTCGTGCTGGGGGCAGGTGGTGTGGTCGGTCAGGCGTACCACGCAGGGGTGCTGGCGGCCCTCGAGCACGACCTGGGCTGGGATCCCCGCACCGCCGACGTCATCGTCGGCACGTCGGCCGGGTCGATCGTCGGGACCCTCCTGCGCCTGGGCGTCGGCGCCTCCGACCTGGCCCGCTTCGCGGTGGAGTCCCCGCTGTCGATCGAGGCGAGCGCGATCCTCGAGCCCATCGCCGGCGACGAGATGGAGCTCCCGCCCTTCACCGCCCGCGACCTGATCCGGCGCTGGGCTGTCCCGAGCGCCGCGATGGTCGGCCGCATCGCCCGCCGGCCGTGGGCGTGGCGTCCGGCCACGACCATCGCCGCCCTCGCGCCTCCGGGCCGGATCGACATCACCGACCGGGTCGACGCCCTGCACCGGCACGCCGGCGACGACCTGCCCGAGAACCTGTGGATCTGCGCCGTGCGCCGCACCGACGGTGCCCGCGTGGTGTTCGGCCGGCCCGGGTCGCCCCGGGCGCCGTTCGGGCTGGCCGTCGCCGCGTCGTGCGCGATCCCCGGGTACTTCGCACCGGTGACCATCGGCGGGGTCGAGTACGTCGACGGCGGCGCCCACTCCAGCACCAACGCCGACGTGCTGCGCCACGACCCGCCCGAGGTGGTGATCGTGGTCGTGCCCATGTCGTCGGCCCGGGGGCGGGTGCGCTCGGCCGACGGCCTCATGCGCCGGGTCGCGCACCGCCAGGCTCGCGCCGAGGTGCAGCGCCTGCGGCGCCTGGGGGTGAGCGTGCTCACCATCGAGCCCGGTCGCCACAGCCTGGCCGCCATGGGCGTGAACATGATGGCGACCGATCGGGCCGACGCCGTCGTGCAGGCCGCGTTCATCGAGACCGGCCGGCGGACCGCCCGCCCGCACGTGGCCGAGCGCCTCGCCGTGCTCGGCGAGCAGGCACGGGAGCGCCACCAGCGCGGCTCGGCCTGATCGCCCGGGCACCGGTGCGCCCCCGGCTCGGAGGCGCGCGTGCCATGATCCCGCCGTGCGCTGGAACCTCACCCCCGAGCAGATCCCCACCGCCTGGTTCAACGTCCTGCCCCGGCTCACCGAGCCGTTGCCGCCGCCGTTGCACCCCGGCACCCGCGAGCCCGTCGGCCCCGACGACCTCGCCCCGCTCTTCCCCATGGCGCTGATCGGCCAGGAGGTGAGCGCCGAGCCGTGGATCGACGTGCCCGGCCCGGTCCTCGACGTCCTGCGCCTCTGGCGGCCCACGCCGCTGGTCCGGGCCCGCCGCCTGGAGGAGGCGCTCGGCACGCCCGCCCGCATCTACTACAAGGACGAGTCGGTCTCACCGGCGGGGTCGCACAAGCCCAACACGGCGGTGGCCCAGGCCTTCTACAACAAGGAGGAGGGCACACGGCGCCTCAGCACCGAGACCGGCGCCGGGCAGTGGGGGAGCGCCCTGTCCTTCGCCTGCTCGCTGTTCGACCTCGAGTGCAAGGTCTACATGGTGCGGGCCTCGTACGGGCAGAAGCCGTACCGCCGGGTGATGATCGAGACCTGGGGCGGTGAGGTCGTGCCCTCACCGGTCGACGACCCCGACCACCCTGGCTCGCTCGGCACGGCGATCAGCGACGCCGTGCGCGATGCCGCCGGCCGCGACGACACCCACTACTCGCTCGGGTCGGTCCTCAACCACGTGCTCCTGCACCAGACCGTCATCGGCCTCGAGGCCAAGGAGCAGCTGGCCCTGGCCGGCGAGGAGCGCCCCGACGTGGTCATCGGGTCGTGCGGGGGCGGGTCGAACCTGGGGGGCCTGACCCTGCCGTTCGTTCCCGACGAGGGCGTGCGCCTCGTGGCTGTGGAGCCGACGTCGTGCCCGACGCTCACCGAGGGCCGCTTCGACTACGACTTCGGCGACACCGCCGGCATGACCCCGCTGCTGCCGATGTTCACGCTCGGGCACGACTTCATCCCGCCCGCGATCCACGCCGGCGGGCTGCGGTACCACGGCGACGCGCCGATCATCTCGGCGCTGGTCCGAGGCGGCCGGATGGAGGCCGTGGCCTACCCGCAGGCCAAGGTGTTCGAGGCGGCCGTGCAGTTCGCCCGCACGCAGGGCACGATCGCCGCGCCCGAGACCAGCCACGCCATCCGGGCCGCCATCGACGAGGCCCTCGCCGCCAAGGAGGAGGGAGCCGAGCGGGTCATCCTGTTCGGCTACTCCGGGCACGGCCTGCTCGACCTCCAGGCCTACGACGACCACCTGCACGGCCGCCTCGTCGACGCCTGACCGATCCGCCCGCGGGCGGGCGCTCACCAGGCGATGAGTGCCACGCCCATGCCCCGGGACGGTAGAGTCCCGAACGGTTCACCACAAGGAGCTCGCATGGCACCCCTCGTCACCGCCTACCTCGACGCCGGTTCCGGCAGCATGCTCGTCTCGGCCGTCGCCGCCGGCGCGGCCGGGGTCGGTGTGGCGGCCAAGGTCGGGTGGCGGCGGCTGAAGCGAGCCGCCGGGCGCGGCGGCTCCAGCGGCGCCGACTCGGGCGCCGAGCCGCGAGAGACGCCGGCCGCCGAGACCTGATCCCCGCGTGGCCGACGCCGTCGCCCGGCGCGACCCGGGCTCGTTCCGCGACCCGTCCAACGCCGTCCACCACGTGGCCGGCCGCGTCCTCCGGGGTCTCGACGCCACCGCGGCCGCCGACTGGTCGGTGCTGCGCGAGCGGCGGTTCCTCAGCGAGGCGATGACCGCCGGGCGGGTGGTGCGCACCACCGAGCCGGACGACGGCCGCGCCCTGCTCGGGGAGGGATGGGCGGCGGTGCTGGAGCACGAACCGGTGCCGTTCCGGTCCTACCCCTACGAGTGGACCTTCACGATGCTGCGCGACGCCGCCGTGCTGCACCTCGACCTGCTGCTGGCCGCCGCGTCCGAGGACTGCACGATGGCCGACGGCACCGCCTACAACGTGCAGTGGCACGGCACCCGGCCGGTGTTCGTCGACCTGCTGTCGTTCCGGCCGCTCGGCGACGGTGGGCCCTGGGCCGGGTACCGGCAGTTCTGCCAGACGTTCCTCTACCCGCTGCTGCTCCAGGCGCACCGCGGCGCGCCCGCCCACCTCGTGCTGCGCAGCCGGGTCGAGGGCGTCGAGCCCGATGTCGCCCGCCGCCTGCTGGGCCCCACCGGCTGGGCCCGCAAGGGCGCGCTCCGGCACGTCTACCTGCACGCCCTCGCCGAGCAGCGGATGGGCGGGGCCACCTCGACCGAGGTGGCCGGCGAGCTGCGCGCCGCCGGCTTCGACCGCGAGGTGACCGTCGGGCTGGCCAAGGGCCTGCGCAAGCTCGTAACCGGTCTGCGGCCGAGCCGGGGCCGGTCGGTGTGGGACCGCTACCGCGACACGTGCTCGTCGAGCGCCGCCGACCAGGCCGCCAAGGCCGAGTTCGTGCGCCGGGCGCTCGAGGGCCGGGGGCACGAGCTCGTGTGGGACCTCGGGTGCAACGACGGCACCTACGCCCGCATCGCCGCGGACCACGCCCGCACGGTCGTCGCCCTCGACGCCGACGAGGCCGTCGTCGACCGGCTCTACCGCACGCTGCGGCGCGAGGGCGACGAGCGCATCCTGCCGCTCGTGGTCGACCTGCTCGACCCGTCCCCGGGGCTGGGCTGGCGCAACCAGGAGCGCCCCGCCTTCGGTGACAGGGAGCGGCCCGACGCCGTGCTCGCCCTCGCCGTCGTGCACCACCTGGCCCTCGGCGGCAACGTGCCCCTCGCCGAGGTCGTCGCCTGGCTCGCGGCCCTCGACGCCGAGATCGTCGTCGAGGTGCCCCATCGTGACGACCCGATGGTCGGGCGCCTGGTGGCGTCCAAGCCGGCCGGGACGCACGACGACTACGAGCTCGCCACGTTCGTGGCCGCCGCCGAGGACCACTTCACGATCGATGTGCGCAGCGTGCTGCCCGGTGGCACGCGCAGCCTGTTCCACCTGACGCCCCGGTCGTGACCGCCC